>JAGXSM010000173.1 GCA_018333725.1 Melioribacter sp.
CTCTTTTTGATATGGATGAAGTAGAAATTGAAAAGAGCAATATACTGTTAATTGGTCCTACGGGTGTAGGAAAAACTTTACTTGCTCAAACCCTTGCAAGAATTCTTGATGTTCCGTTTGCAATTGCAGATGCTACAACTTTAACAGAAGCCGGTTATGTTGGAGATGATGTTGAAACTGTTTTGGTTAGATTATTGCAAGCTTCGGATTATAATCTTGAGAAAGCTCAGAAAGGAATTGTATATATAGATGAGATTGATAAGATAGCACGCAAGAGTGAATCTGTATCAATAACGCGCGATGTTTCCGGCGAAGGAGTTCAGCAAGCATTACTTAAAATTCTGGAAGGAACCGTTGCCGGTGTTCCGCCGCGCGGCGGCAGAAAACATCCCGAACAGAGTCTAATCAACATTAACACAAAAAATATTTTGTTTATATGCGGCGGTGCATTCGAAGGAATTGAAAACATAGTTGCATCCAGAATAAACCGCAACCCGATCGGGTTTGATACAAACATTACTAACAACGAAGCCCTAAATAAAGATAATCTTATTACACAGGTCCAACCGGAAGATCTTGTTAAATACGGATTAATTCCTGAATTAGTAGGAAGACTTCCAATGATTGCACCGCTTCAATCGCTCAACCAAAAAGCTCTCAAAAATATTTTAACCGAGCCGAAGAACGCTATAATTAAGCAGTACAAAAAACTCTTTATGATGGAAGGCGTTGAGCTTGAGTTTGATGCAATTGCGTTAGAAGAAATTGTTAAGAAAGCTATTGAACGAAAAACCGGTGCCCGTGCTCTCCGCTCTATTGTTGAAGGTATTCTGCTCGATATTATGTACGAGCTACCGACACAGGAAAACATAGATAAATGTCTTGTAACACGTGATGTAGTTACAAAAGGCGAAAAACCGCTTTACATAGAGAGCGATAGGAAGACTGCATAATAATACTTTATCTCACACAGGTATAATCAATTGAAAATTGATTATACCTATTTTATTTTTGCCCACACAAATGAATTCTCGAATGAAATTTTTAACTTATTTAATTTTCTTCATTACAATTAATCTAACTGCTCAATCCAAGATATTGATTTTCATGGATCTTCGGCAGACCGATCACCTTAAAGCATATGGAGTTACATTTAATGCACTGAAAGATGGTTACACCGGCGATTGGCTTCTTAATTACCGCGGCGGTTCTTTTATGTTC
The DNA here is from genome assembly GCA_018333725.1 of Melioribacter sp. Lineage (GTDB taxonomy): Bacteria > Bacteroidota > Ignavibacteria > Ignavibacteriales > Melioribacteraceae > DSXH01. The sequence continues at coordinate 1,222 of JAGXSM010000173.1, forward strand.
GATTACTCAGACCAGTTAGCACTAAAATGCCGCTTAAAGGGTGTTGCTTTTTCTCAATTAACAAATGAAGAGGCAGTTCAATTATATGCATTTGTTCAAAGCGAAGAACAGAACATGGATGTTGTTAGGCTCGAAAAAGCTCCTAATATTGCTGTTTACGTTCCGCCCGGATTTCAACCCTGGGACGATGCTGTTATGCTCGCACTCGATTATGCTGAAGTAAAGTACGATAAAATCTGGATAGAAGAAATTTTACGGGGCGATCTTGAAAAATACGACTGGCTTCACTCTCACCACGAAGACTTTACCGGACAGTTTGGTAAGTTCTACGCTTCATTTAGCGGTGCCGCGTGGTATATAGAGCAACAACTATTATATGAAACCGAAGCAAAAAAATTGGGCTTTAAAAAAGTATCCGATATGGAAAAAGCAGTCGTTGCGACAATTAAAAATTATGTTGGTCAGGGCGGCTTCTTATTTGCAATGTGTTCCGCTACCGATTCGTTTGATATAACTTTATCGGCAATGAATGTTGATATAGTAGATCGTATGTACGATGGCGATCCACCCGATCCCGATGCCCAATCCAAACTTGATTACTCCAATACATTTGCTTTCGAGAATTTCAAACTGGAAATGAACCCGCTGGTTTACGAATACAGCGATATCGATATTCAACCGCTTGAAGTTGGCGACCAGCGAAACGACTATTTCACTTTGTTCGACTTCTCTGCAAAATACGATCCGGTTCCTACAATGTTAATACAGAACCATGTTAATATAATTCCGGGCTTCATGGGTCAGACCACAATGTACAGGAAGAAGCTTATTAAGAATTCTGTTTATATTTTAGGTGAGCGCGCCGGAACTGACCATGTTAAATATATTCATGGTAATTATGGAAGAGGAACGTTTACATTTTACGGCGGTCACGATCCCGAAGATTATCAGCATGCCGTTGGCGATCCTCCAACGGATTTAAGTTTATTCAAAAATTCTCCCGGTTATAGATTAATACTTAACAACATTCTATTCCCGGCAGCAAAAAAGAAAGAGCAGAAAACGTAGTCTTGATATAAGATACTGGATACTGGTTTTTAGATGTTGAACACACAAAAATATCAAGTATCGAGCATCAAGTATCCAGCAACAAGCTGAATCCATTTATTAACTTTAGCATCTAACAGGTCGGTATGAAATATCTAAAATTCAAAAACAGTAATGAACAGGTTCCGATAGGCAAAATTGTATGTGTCGGAAGAAATTACGCAGAACACGCAAAAGAACTTGGTAACGAAATCCCGGAGTTCCCATTAATATTTTTAAAACCGGCTTCAAATGTAATCTTCTCCGGAGAGGATGTAATTCATCCCAATTATTCAAACGATCTTCACCACGAAGTTGAGTTAGTTCTTTACATTGATCGGGAGATTAAGAATGCCGACAATAAATCCGCAGAAGATGCGATTGGCGGTTATACTATTGGGCTTGATATGACATTACGCGATTTACAATTTGAGCTTAAGAAAAAAGGTGAGCCGTGGACTCTTGCAAAATGTTTCGACACAGCCGCCGTTTTATCTGAGGTTGTTTTGAAAAGTGATTATATACTAAAAGGTGATGAGAATATTTCTCTGACTGTTAATGGTAACACAAGGCAAAATTCTGATCTATCAAAAATGATTTTTACGCCAGTTGAAATTGTTAAATATATCTCTGCAAAAATGAAACTTGAAAAAGGCGATTTAATTTTTACCGGTACTCCCGAGGGAGTTGGAAGAGTTGTGCCGGGTGATAGAATTTCTGGATCAATTGAAAACATTGCAAAAATATCAACACAAATTTCTAAATAAGGAGAAATCTATGCCTATCTTCGAATACAAATGCAACGACTGCGGTAAAAAATTTGATGTGCTTCATAAGTCATCTACAAATCTGGAAGAGGTAATCTGTCCGGATTGCCAGTCGAAAAATTCCAAAAAACTTCTTTCGTCGTTCAGTGCATCAATGGGAAGTTCTTCTTCATTCGATAGCGGTTCTTCATGTTCCGACGGAAGCTGCAGCATTCCTTCATACGGCGGATGTGCAAGCGGAATGTGCGGACTTAATTAACTCGAAAATTTGATTGTATACTACCTCCCGGGAATATTATTTTCCCGGAGGGGATAAATTTAATTTTGACTTTATTCAATCGTCTTTAAAAGTATACCCTGCACTTCTAACACTTAATATATATTTAGGATTAACAGTATCTGGTTCAAAATATTTTCTTAAACGGGAAATAAATATATCTACCGTTCGTGTTTCAATTTCAGAGCTTAAGTGCCAGACATTTTCAAGCAATTCTTTTCGAGATATTATTTTACCTTTATTATCAACCAAATATTTCAACAGCATTGCCTCGCGTTGAGTTAAAATAATTTTCTTTGATGCGCACTTTGCATTTAAGTTTTCAAAATCAATTTCATTATTCCCAAACTTATAAACAGGCTGAGTTTCTGAAGAAGTCTTATACCACATTTTTCTTTTCAGCATTCCTTTAATTCTAAGAAGTAATTCATCCAGATGAAACGGTTTTGTCATGTAGTCATCGGCTCCTAATTCCAGACCTTTAACTTTATCTTCAGGAGTAGTTCTAGCGGTTAGCATCAAGATAGGTATCTGAGGTTTTTGAGCTCTTATAAATTTTGCAATCTCAAATCCATCGAAAAATGGAAGCATTATATCAAGAATTATTAAATCATACTCTTTCGTTTTGAAAAGTGTCATTGCCTGTTTACCATCCCTTGCCCATTCAACTTTATATCCTTCATCGGTAAGATTGAATTCAAGTCCAAGTGCCAGGGTTTCTTCATCCTCAACAAGCAAAATTTTACTCTCTTTGAATGGTTTAGTCTCCATCAGTTTTTTCCATTTCTTTTTCTTTTTTTGCAGTGTTTCTTAATAGCGAATTAATATAAATTCTTTTCGATGTTTTATAAATAGGCAGCTCAATACGGAAGACCGTTCCCTTATCTTTTCCTTCACTATAAGCAGTAACTTTACCGCCATGAAATTTTACAATTTCTTTTACCCAGTATAAACCAAGCCCGGTTCCTTTCACATTTGGTACACTTCTATTATCTATTCTCTGGAACTTATGAAATATTTTCTTGAGATTAGTCGGGTCTATTCCAATTCCTTCATCGCTAAACTCTATCACCATTTTCTTCAACTTGCTTGATAATCGAATAAAAACTTTAACTTCTCCTGTGGAATATTTAATAGCATTATCTGTTAGATTATCAAATACAATCTGCATTGCATCTCTATCTATAACACACTTACAGTTGGCATTATTTTCAAACCGAACCGAAGATTTTGGAATCCGGAATTGTGCAAACGAATTCTCCATCAGTTCCGGAAATACTTTACCGGCTTCGTAAATGTGGAAATTATGCGCAATTCTCTTCTGTTCGAGTCGCGATATTTCCAGAATAGAATTTATTAACTTATTCAGACGGTTCGAATCTTTTATCATTGTTTCAATGAACTCTTTCCGTTTCTCGGCGCTGATTTCTTTATTATATAAGGTTTCGAGATAAAGCTGCAGAGAGGAAAGCGGGGATTTTAATTCATGAGTTACATTCGCAATAAAATTATCATAAAGTTTTGTTAACTGAATTTGTACTGTAAGGTTACGGAAGAATAGAAATATAGCTACTGCTATCCCTACAATTAAAATTATTCCACCTACAAAAATAAAAACGTTCGGACTTTCGATAGCAACTTGAGTTGAAAGCTGCCCTCCAACCTTTTCAAAAATAATGTAATTAGATACATACCAATAGATCCACAATCCTAGTAAACCCATCCATGCAAATTGAGCAAAGATGAATGCAAATATCAGAAAAAGAATTGATCGTTGTTTTTTCATCCTGACTATTCTGTTTTATAATCATTATTAAAGATACTTGATCTTTCCTCTTACTAATATCCACTAATTAAATTAAATGTCAACCATGTTGAAAAATAATTTTACATTTCTTTTACAAACATAAATCAAATAATTCAGCATAATAGATTGTGCTAAAAATTATTTATTAGAGAAGTTCTATGAAGATACTATTAGTTTATCCCGAAACTCCTTCCACATTTTGGAGTTTTAAAGACGCATTGAAATTCGTTTCTAAAAAATCTGCAGAACCGCCTTTGGGTTTGATAACAGTAGCTGCACTGCTACCTGATAATTGGGAAAAAAAGTTAATTGACATTAATATTTCATCGCTTCAGGACAAAGACTTACTGTGGGCTGATTATGTTTTTATAAGTGCCATGAATGTTCATATAAATTCTGTTAAAGACATTGTAAGACGATGCAATAAATTGAACGTAAAAATTGTTGCCGGCGGCCCTCTTTTTACAACCCAATATCAGGATTTTTTAGGAATAGATCACTTTGTACTTAATGAAGCAGAAATAACTCTACCACAATTTCTAAATGACTTAAAAAACGGAACACAGAAATTTTTATATACAACAGATCAATTTCCAGATATAACTACTACTCCGATTCCAAGATGGGATTTACTGGACATGAAAAAATATGCTTCGTTAAGTTTTCAATATTCACGCGGCTGCCCGTATGATTGCGAATTCTGTTCAATTACTATGCTTAACGGTCATAAGCCCCGAACAAAAAGCAAAACTCAGTTTCTTAATGAATTAGAGCAACTTTATAATACCGGATTCCGTGGAAGTGTCTCAATTGTTGATGATAATTTTATCGGCAACAAACGAAAATTGAAAGATGAAATCCTTCCGGCGATAATTGATTGGCAAAAGGAGAAAAAATATCCTTTCCATTTTATTACAGAAGTATCAATAAATCTTGCAGATGATGACGAGTTAATTAGATTAATGGTTGATGCCGCAATTGTAAGTATTTTTGTGGGTATTGAAACACCAAATAATGAAAGTCTTTCTGAATGTGGTAAATCCCAAAATTTGCACCGTGATCTTGTGAACTCTGTTAAGAAACTGCAGAAGAATGGAATGATTGTTTCGGGTGGGTTTATAATCGGTTTTGATAACGATCCGCCTGAAATATTTGAAGAGCAAATTCAGTTTATAGAGAAGAGTGGAATTGTAAACGCAATGGTCGGCTTATTGAACGCGCCAACCGGCACACACTTATATAATCGACTGAAAAAAGAGAACAGAATTCTGGAAAGTTTTAACGGAAATAATATGGATGGCACAACTAATATTATTCCTAAAATGAATTACCGGGATTTGATAAAGGGGTATACAAAAATTATTCATACAATCTATTCACCAAGAGAATATTATAAACGTATTAAATCATTTTTGTCAGAATACAACGTCCCTTCCTGGAAGTCGCAAATTCTTACCTTAACAGAAATTAAAGCCTTCATAAGATTACTCTGGAGTATTGGAATTCTTGAGAAGGGGAAAAAATATTTCTGGCAGACATTTATATTCAGTTTATTTAAGCATCCAAAAAAGTTTCCGCTTGCAATGACACTATCGGTTTACGGATATCATTTCAGAAGAATTGCTGCAACAATTTAATCATTCTTAAATTCCCTCTTCGGAAAAAAGAAGAGGGAATTTTGTTCAATTACTAATTATAAGTTTGTAAGAAAGAATACTCCTTTGAATAAAAGAGCATCTGCTCCATAAAGTCTTCAGGATATTCAATCTTAACATCAATAATTTTTTCACCTTCCATTACAGGAACTAACTTCGGATTAATAAATCCGGCATAAGGAGCAATGTTAAGCTTCTTATAACGTTCTAAAACTTCCTTATGAATTTCCTGATCAACTTTTACTCCATAAGTTTCTATAAAATTCTTCCCGGCATCGTAATCACCTTCCGACTTAATTCTTTGAATTTCTTTTAACAACTGACCGAATAAATTCTTTAGCTTATCATAATCATTAATTACAAAATATGTTTTGCCGTCTTTAACTTTTTTCTCAATTACATTATCCGGTTTTCCTCTTTCATAAACCCATTTAGAGATTGCCTGACGGTTGCGCATATGTGTTTGTTCAATATTTGCACCCGGCTCAATTCTTGCAAGTTGAACCATCAAACCATTTCGAATATAAGAATCATATTCAGTTTTACCGGTTTCTAGCGAAGGCATAACGCCAATATCGACAAGTTTTTGATCCATTATAAAATAGAGTGCAACAAGATCGGCTCTTGTTTCTTCTAGCGATGAAGCGTAGTTCTTCAATGTTTCGTTCGGTTGACCAACACCGGGATTTAACTGCCCGCTGCCATGACCGATTACCTCGTGCATATCGGTGTGAAGATCACTTGCAAGAGCGCTATATTTTTTTGCACGGTCAATCTCTTCCTTAGAGAAAGCAAATTCTTCTAACAAGCCGCTTGTCTCTGCTGCTTTGTTATAAGAGTAAACTATGTTACCAAGGTTAACCGACTTAGAGCCGTATTCTTTCCTAATCCAGTCAGCATTGGGCAAATTTATTCCGATCGGAGTAGAAGGTGATGCATCCCCTGATTCAACAACAACCGTAATTACCTTAGCAGAAATTCCGGTTACGTTTTTCTTTTTATGTTCCGGCATAATTGAGGAATTATCTTCGAACCATTGTGCATTATCGCTAATTGCCTTAATGCGTTTTGTTGCTTCCATATCCTTAAACGAAACTACTGATTCATAATTCGCTCTATAGCCGAGCGGGTCGTTATACGTTTCAATAAAACCGTTTACAACGTCTATTATGGAATTAGCATCTTTCACCCATTCAATATTATACTCGTCCCATTTTTTTAGATCCCCTGTTTCGTAATATTCTATAAGCAGCTCAAGAGTTTTTTTCTGCTGATCACTTTCTGTATAATCGAGTGCTTTGCGCAACCAGAAAACAATTTTTTGAATTGCCGCATGATACATTCCGCGCCACTTCCAGTATTTCTCTACTACCTGTCCGTCCTCTTTAATTAACTTTGAATTCAGTCCGTATGATACTGGCTGCGGATCGTCCGGATTTATTATCCTTGCATAATAGTTTTCAACTTCTTTCTGTGTTACTCCTTCGTAAAAATTAACGGCGGATGTTTTTACAAGATCGGCTTTAGGATCCTGGTTAACTTTAAGCGGATCAACATTCGGATCAAAAAGTATAGGTAAAAGTTTATTGATAAGATCGTCAATCATTTCGCCGCTTTGAAGTGGTAATAAATATTCATCCGAACCGGCAATTAATTGACGGAAATATTCTTTTGAAAATTCCGGTGTGAATTTTTTATTTGAATAATGATGATGAATTCCGTTAGAGAACCAGACGCGTTTTGTGTATTCTATAAATTTTGCAAATTCGGGAGTGGTTTTATCACCGCTATATGTATTTACAATTCCTTCTAACGTTCTTCTAACATACAAATTGTGTTTGTAGTTCTGATCCCAGATAATATCTCTGCCGGAAAGAGCCGCTTGATATAGATAATAAAGAAGCGTCTTCTGACGTAATGTTAAGTCTTCAAACCCGGGAACTTTATATCGCTGAATCCGTAAATCTGCAAATTGTTCTGTTACATACTTAAAATCGTCTTGCTTCTGTTCGGGTGAGCAGTTCATAATAAATAATCCCATAATAATTATTGAAAATAAAACAGATAATTTTTTCATAATTGTTCCAAAGTGTTTTCTAATGATTAAATTAGGCGGTGCAAAATATAATTTTTGATTAAGCTAAACAATGAATTAACAAATATTGCAATTTCGTTATGAATATTCAGTTAATCGGGACAAAAAGCTGCAGCGATACAAGAAAAGCCGAGCGGTATTTTAAGGAGAGAAGAATTCCATTTCATTTCCGCGATTTGAATGAAAAAGGATTGGCTAAAGGTGAGCTCGACAATATCTCCAGAAAAATTTCTATTGAAGATCTGATCGACAAAGAAGGAAAGCAATATAAGAAAAGGAATATGCAATACATGCGTATTGATATTGAAGAAGAATTATTGAATGATCCGCTTCTACTTAGAACACCAATAATTAGAAACGGTGGCGAGGTTACAATCGGGTATCAGCCGGAAATCTGGAAAAAATGGATTGAAGAAAAGAGTTAGAAATTATTGAGTAGAATATTTCTTTTCTTAAACTCATCAACCAAACCGTTGTAGGATTTAAATTGAATTCCATCCCAGCCGCAAGCTTTTGCCCCATCAACATACTCCTGAATATCATCAATAAACAAATGCTCGCTTGATGGCTTTACGGTAAAATTTTCTACAGCTCTGTAAATTGTTTCTTCGGGTTTAATTGCGCCGACTTCATGCGAAAGGAAAAGTTTATCGAAATAATTTAAGAAGGAATGATGCTGATACCCGTATTCCTTATGTATCTCATTCGTATTGGAGAGTAAGCAAAGCGTATAATGCTTTTTAAGTTGCGGGAGTAAATCAATTACATCGTGATTAAGCGTGAAAATGTCTGAAAATGTTTTGCAGAATTCTTCGCCCGTTACAGTTCCCTCGAGCCATTCGATCATTTGTGCAAGGTACTGATCGCGCGTTAGTTCCCCTTTTTCGAATGAACGGTGGATATGATAATTTTCTTTATACAATTGGGCGAACCGGTCGCCCAAACCAAGTTTTATGTTATTGAAGTGTTCAATTGGTTTTGTGTAATCGAAGGGGATTAATACGTTGCCCAAATCAAAAACTATAACGGAGTATTTCATTAGATCCTTATTTGAATATTTACTGATGCAAAGATAAGAAAACGTTAAATGACCCGATTAATAATTCCAATAACAATGCCGCTCCGGAATACCGGAACGGCACCTTAGACCAAAGAGAAATGCAGCAATTATTTACCCATTCCCAATTCTTCTGCAGGAGATAAAACCTTTGGTTTTTCCTTTACAAATATTTTCAAAATCTTTTTAATACGTATCGGAATTGAAACACGTAATTCTTCAATCTTGGTATAAACAATCGGTACAACTATAAGAGTAAGGAAGAGCGAGCTTGTTAATCCGCCTATCAGTGCCCAAGCAAGACCCGATTTCCATTCGGCACCGGGACTGGTTGATAATGCGATCGGCATCATTCCAAAGATCATTGTTAATGTTGTCATAAAGATTGGCCGTATTCTCATTCTGCCGGCATCAAGTAGAGCTTCAATTACACCCTTGCCCTGGCTTCTCATAAAGTTAGTTCTATCTACAAGAAGAATGGCATTCTTTGCTACAAGTCCCGTCAACATTATTATTCCGAGTATTGTAAATATGTTAAGCGCTTTCATCATCAACGCCAAGGCAACAAGAGCACCTATCATTGCAAGCGGAATCGAAAACAAAATTATAAACGGATAAACGAATGAATCATATAATGCTACCATTACCATGTATGTAAATAATATAGCTGCAATCAATGCTAAGCCAAGACTTGCAAATGATTCTCTCTGGTTCTTTACATCACCCTGAAAACTATAAGTAACGCCCGGAGGGAAATTATACGATTTCAATTCCTTGTCAATCTGCGCGGAAATTGTTCCGGTTGTTACTCCGGTTTGAACCTGTGAATAAATCGTAACCGCAGAACTCCGCGCCTCTCTTTGTAGCTTTGTAGGACCGGTAGAGCGGTAAATGTTTGCAAACTGCTTTAAGTAAATCTGCTGACCTTTGCGATTAACAAAACTTATATTTCCAAGGTCTTCGGTTCTCGAGCGGTCGAATTTATCCAGAATTATTCTAACATCATATTCAGTGTTGTTTTCCTCAAGTTTAACTTCATCATTGCCGGTTAAAGCAATCTGCAGCGCTTGTCCAACTTCTGCAATTGTAAGACCGAAGCTTGTTAATTTTCTTCTGTCTATATCAACACGTGTTTCCGGATTACCCTGTTCTGCGGATAAACGAACATCTGCTGTACCGGGAATCTTCTTTACAATATTTTGAATATCGTTTGCTGCTTTAACAACTTCATTATAGGCGGGACCATTAATAACCATTTGAACAGGAGTTTGATTTGCAACACCAAATATACCAACGGGATTTACGCGAACCTTAACACCGGGGATTTGCTGTGCTAATCTTTTGATCTCATTTCCAACATCATCTGTAGATTTCTTCCGTTGATTCTTTGGAAGCAGAGTAACTGTAATTTCCGATGAGTTGCTGGATGAAAATCCGATGAGCCCTTCGTTTGATGCGCCGACATTAGAATACATTCTTTCAACTTCGGGCATGTCGCCGATTTTATTTTCAACCATTTGTGTTACACGATTTGTCTCTTCAATGGTAGAACCGGGTGCTAACTCTAATGTAACAGCAAATTCACCGCGGTCTGTTTGAGTCATAAATTCGGCACCTATAAATCCAAACGGAATTAGCGCGAAGCTTGCTATGAACAACATAATTGTCATTATAGCAATCTTTCCCCTGTTTTTGAATGACCACTTTAGTAATTCAATATAATATTCGGTGAACTCTTTAAATTTCTTTTCGAACCAGATTGCAAATTTACCGAGCAATGTGTTCTTAGTTAATCTCTCCAATTTTGCGAATCTGGAAGCAAGCATCGGTGTAACAGTAAAAGAAACGAATAAACTCATTAATGTTGAAGAAACTACAACGAGCGAGAATTCTCTTAGAATGTTACCGACAATTCCTCCTACTAACGTAAGAGGCAGGAATACAGCAACATCAACGAATGTTATTGCAAGAGCGGCAAAACCGATTTCATTTCTTCCCCTCAATGCGGCTAATTTACTCTCTTCTCCCTTTTCAAGATGATGGTAAATGTTTTCGAGAACTACAATCGAGTCGTCCACAAGAATTCCCACTACAAGAGAAAGCCCCAGAAGCACCATCAGGTTTAATGTAAGTCCAAAAGCCCAGATTGCAATAAATGTTGAAATAAGCGATGTAGGAATTGCAACTAATACTATTAACGAATTACGAATGCTGTGCAAAAACATTAGCATCACAATTGAAACCAGCACAACCGCTAAAGCTAAATCCTCTTTAACCGCATCAACAGCATCTATTGTAAAAAGAGATCCGTCCTGTGCTATTTCGAACTTTACATTATTGTTCTCATAATTACTTTCCATTTTTTTTATTTCGGCTCTTACAAGTCTTGCAACTTCAACCGAGTTTGCATCGGATTGTTTTTGAAGTATAATTCCGATTGTATTTCTGAAATTAATTCGTGTAATATTTGAATAATCTTTTATTCCGTCTTCAACCTCGGCAACGTCGGAAAGTTTTATCTCTCCGCCCATTCGCGATTCACCCAGACTTAGATTTTTCAGATCATCGACCGATCTTAATTTACCGGCAACTCTTATTATATACTGCGCGTCGGCGTCTTTAATTTTTCCAGTCGGGAAATCGAGGTTGGATGCTTTAATAATCTGTGCCACCTGTGTAATAGATAATCCATAAGAACGAAGCTTTTGAAGATCGAGGTTTACCTTTATTTCACGTTCTTCACCGCCAACAAGTGCCACCTGACCAACACCGGGCACTCTGGACAGCTGGGGCTGAATTCTATCTTTAACAAACTGATATAATGTGCGTGAGTCCATATCCGCTGAAACACCCATTCGTAAAACGGGAATTTCATCAAGAGCAAGTTTTGAGACTGTTGGAGTTCTTGCGGTTGTAGGTAATTTTGCAGCAACGCCACCAACCTTGCGCTGTGCATCCTGCAATGAGAAATCTGTGTTGGCATTCTGCATTAATTCAACAACAACAAATGAAACTCCTTCCATTGAGGTTGAGCGGATATCGGAAACTTTATCCATTCCCGAAACTGCATCTTCAATCAGCTTGGTTACGCTGGATTCCACTTCGTTTGGCGAAGCACCCGGATAGATTGTAGTAATTGTTAAAACCGGAGCGGAAATCTTTGGCAATAGCTCGTATTTTAACTGCTGGAATGCAAAGAGACCCAGTATAATGAATGCCGAGAAAACCACTATAACAAGTGATGGTCTTTTTATTGATAATTCTGTAATAGTCATTTTAATTTCCCTTTATCTTTATAACACTACTTGATAACAGTTACCGGAGTATTTTCTACAATATTATTTTGTCCGTTTACAACTATTTCTTCACCCACAGATAATCCTTGCAGAACTTCAATTGAAGTTCCGGCTTCTCTACCAACAACAATATTTTTGAGTTTTGCAATTCCATTTTCAACAACAAAAATCTGCGCTTGTTTTACACTTCCTAATAATGCTTCGCGTGGAATTACAATTGATCTTCTTTCTTTTAATGATGTGAATTCAACTCTTGCAAACATTCCGGCTTTAAGAGGAGTTTTACTTTCATTAAATAAACTTATCTCAACGGGATATGTATGTATCTCATCGGACTTATAACTAATAGATTCAATTTTTCCATTGAAAACTTTTCCGGGATAAACATCAACAGTTACAGAAACCGGATCGTTAACTTTAAGTAAAAAAACATCTTTCTCAGCAACATTAATTTTAACTTTCAGTTTAGAGATGTCCACAACATTTGCAACAACAGTAGCCTGAGGCGCGCCTTGAACCATCGAGCCGACATCAACATATCTTGCAGTAATATACCCCGAGATGGGAGTTTTTATTTGTGTGTCGTTAAATTGTCTTTTAGCAACTATATACTGAGCTTCTGCAAGAGAGTAAGCAAGCTTTACCTGATCAAGCTGGGAATCAGAAGCAGACTTCTCTTTATACAATTGCTGGAATCTTTCATAATCTTTTTTAGCTTTCTCGTAATTTGCTTCGGCGCTCATAAGAGCTGCCTTCTTAAGCTCATCATCAACCTGAAAGAGAACCGAGCCAGCTTGTTTATAAGCGCCAACTTTTGCAAACACAGATGTAACTCTGCCGGCGGTCTCCGAAATTATATTAACATCATTGTTGGCTGTTATAGTACCAACAAGGCTGAAGGATTCCGATAGTTCTTTAACAGCAGCTTTTTCAACTTTTACATAATAGACATCTTTTATTCCGCCTACATTTGCAGCAGACATTTTCTTTTTATTTATAAAAAGGATGGATGCAATTATCAGTATTAACACTGTAGCTGCAACAATCAATTTCCAGTTTTTCATTTTTATTTCTCCCTATTAATCTTCTTATTTACCTAATGATTTTTCTAATTTTGCTTTAGCAAGTTCATGATCGACAACCGATGTTGTAAAATTGGTCTTTGCACTTATATGTGCAGTTTCTGCATCAATCAAATCGGAACTTGTAGCCAGTCCGTTCTTAAATTTTTGCGATGTTACTCTCATATTTTCTTCTGCCTGGCTAACAATCAGTTTTGCAATTTCAATTTTTTTGTTCGTTTGTGTAAGACTTAGATAGTTCTGTGTTACTTCCAGAGTAATTCCGTCTTTAATAAGTCCCATACCGTCAACTGCCTGAGCTAACTGTGCTTCTGCCTGATCTGTTTGATGTTTTGTAGTAAGCCAGTCCCAGACATTCATGCTAAGGTTAATCCCGGCGTCCCATGTTCCGTCGAACCGGTTCTGAGTGGGCAATATTCTCTGGTTAGGTTTTGAATAATAATAGTTGGCATACAAACTTAACTGCGGATACCAGGAGGATTTTGCAAGTGTAACACCGGATTCACTTGCTTTTACTCTTGAATCAGCTGCTTTAATTTCCGGCCGGTTTTTTATTGCTGCATCAACCAACTTCGAAAGTTCGTCGGATCTATATTCATTAAGATTTACATCGGAGGCAATTTCAATTTGAGTATTCAGAGGAATTCCCATTACATTATTTAATGCTGTCATAGTAAGCTTAACTGCATTTTCTGCTTCAAGCTGCTGATAAATTGCATTAGAGAGCTGAACTTCAATTTTAAGAATGTCATTCCTTGTGAGCATTCCGGCTTTCTCAAGGTTTTTGGCATCTTCAACATGAGCTTTAATCTGCTCAACTGTTTCATCCATCACCTTTTTGAACTGCATTGCCTTAAAGACTCCCCAGTAGGAGTTCTTAATATTAAACATTAGTTCGCTTTTATCTTTGTTATATTCTTCGGTGATAGCGTTAGACAATTCCTCATTAAGGTTAACATTACTGGCCAGTCTAAAACCCGTAAACAACGGCTGGAAAACGGAAAGCTGAACTGAATAGTTGTCAAAGATTCCCGGTGCAATAGGAAAAGAGCCGAATGGTGTAGTAATAATAAAAGGATCTACTTCACTCAATTTTCTATAACCGGCATTCAATTTTAATGATGGGAGTCTTAAAGCGCTTACTTCTTTTACTTTAGCTTCTGCGCCTTTAACTTTCATTAAAGATGAGTGAAGCTGTTTGCTGTTTTGAAAACCGATTTCAATTGCTCTTTCTAATGTAAGAGATAATTTCTCCTGTGCATTTGCCATATTAAATGTTAATAACAAAAACAGGACAGAAACGATGCTAACAATTTTTTTTGAAATCATATTTTTATGTCTCCGTTATTTTCGTTCATAATATCAGAATCGATATATTTTTTTCTTCCCTCTTCAGAAAAGATTCCTTCGAAAAAGAGTTTGATTATATCGTTATATGCTTCATTGACAGTAATTGGAAGTTGTGATAGAGTTTCAAGATTTAACATAGTGTGGATAGCAGAAAAATAGAGATTGACAGCTACATCGCTATTAAAATCTTTTCTAAACACTCCGCTTTCTTTTCCATGATTAATCAACTTAGCAAATGTTACGTATGCATTCTTTCTTCTAAATTCCTGAATTTCATTCCAAACCTCCGGCTGGGTTTTAACAAGATCTTGAATGTTGGGATGAGATAACTTTGAAAAATGCGATGTTACAAAACTTAAAAAGTTTTTAAGCTTAGTTATAAATTCTGTTGATTTATCTTCTATTAATTCTTCGACATAGGTTTCAACGGCACATTTTTTTGTTCTGATTATTTCTCTAAGTATATGCTCTTTATTTTCAAAATGTTTATATAGAGTTTTCTTACTCATAGAGAGTGTAGAGGCAATTTCTTCCATCGTTACTTTAGAATAACCAAACTGATAGAACATTTCCTCTGTCGTTTTTAGAATTCTCTGTTTTACTTCTTCGCTGTAAGCCATATTTCCTCAGTTAATACTTGTAAAGGCAGAACACCGAACATCTTTTTTAAGTTCCGGTGGAAACAATAATTGTATAAGTCGTTTCCTAACTTAATAAAGTTCCGTTAATTCAAAAAAAATTTTCTTCGAAATCATAAAAAAAGCCGCATTTTTCAATGCGGCTCTATTTTTTTTAATTTGAGAGGTATTGGTTATTTTACTTCGAACACGGAATCCAGAATGCCGGTATTAATTTCGTAAGATGTTACGGTAAGTTCTATTGATTGGGGACCCATATTCTGATTTAATTTGAATGGATACTTAACCCCCTGAACTTCGCGATAATCATCCATGTCTGTTGTCTGGTTGAATGTTCCTTGAGCCGTAGAAACAGAACTTGCGGTTCTTATCAATAAACCTGAATCAACTGAATAATATGCAAAACTCTTTTTACCGTTTGGAGCAGTAAAAGTAATTTTATAAGCATCTTTTCCATTAATGTTTTCCATTCCGGTTAACTCGTACTTAACTCCTCTTTCACCATATGTAAGCATACTATGGAGAGAATTATCTTTAAAATCTTCAATTTGTTCATTGGAAAAATCGTTTCGCTGCCCCATTCCTTCTGAATAACCTTTGGTTCCATCGAAAACGGTTTTTTGCTGAAAGACACCGGCATCAAGAACCTGGTATAATTTATTGGGTTCTTTCTGCTTCATGTTAATCGTAATGTTTATTCCCTGAACAGATCCGGTCATTATAGTTGTCTTGTCCTGTACTTTAAGAATGTTTTCTTTTCCGCCGATTGCTTCTATGTATTTATCAAGAACACTTTTTGCAGTAACTCCGGTCGGAATTTTTTTGGCCGATGGATCAAACGGATTACCGTTGGAATCATAATAATCTACTTTATTGCTAACGCTGAATTTAGAAATATTCTTAGAAATTTCATCTCCGTTACCAACAACTACAACATTAAGGTTGTTGGGTTTAATATATTTTTTAGCTGTTGCAAGAATATCATCCGCAGAAAGCGCATTTAGATTTTTCAAATAATTTTTATAATAATCTTTGGGAAGATTGTAACGTGCTGTGTTAATTGCAAAGCGCGCAATTGTTTCCGGCGATTCAAGTCCTCTAACAAAACTACCAGATAATAAATTTTTGGCTTTCTGCAGTTCATCATCGCCGACTTTTTCATTTCTTATTTTTTTCATCTCATTAATAATCTCTGTAATAGCACTATCCGTAACACTTGTTCTAACCTGGGTAGATGCGGAAAAACTTCCAATCCGCCGATCCGGGTTCATACTTGAATAAGCGCCATAAGTATAAGCTTTAGATTCCCTCAGGTTCATAAATAATCTACCGGTTGCACTGCCACCAAGTATTAGATTAACAACGCTTGCTTTAATTGCATCTTCACTGCCAATCTGCAATTCAACCGGATAGCCAATTGCTATTACGGACTGAACCGAATTAGCTCTATCAACTAAAGAAACTTTATTAACAACAGGGGCTTTAGGAGTTGTATAAGACTTTTTGGGAACATCCTTCTTTTCCCATTTCCCTAAATATTTTTCTACAAGTTGTTTTGCTTTAGCTATATTTATGTCCCCTACAATTGCAAGATAAGCAACGTTGGGACGGAAATATGTTGTGAAGTAATTTTGACACATTTCAAGAGTAAAGTTTTTAATTGATTCTTCTGTTTCAAGTTCTCCATAAGGATGTTCTTTACCATACATAATAGCTTGCTGTACTCTTTGAGATATTGAATTGGGATCGTCCTTGGTTGTTGCCAATCCAGATAACATCTGTTTTTTAATTTTATCCAGTTCATCTTGCTTAAAAACAGAATTAAGAATAATGTCGCTTACAATTTCCATCAATTTTTCTTTATTGCGTTCCAGACCCGAAGCAAAAACACTTGTAGCAGATGTAGATATGGTAGCACCAAGCAGATCAATTTCCTTATCGAGCTGATCTTTAGTTCTTTTCTTTGTTCCGGTTCTTAATAATTCTCCCGTTGCAGAGATATAACCGGCATTCTCTGTTTCTAATAACGGATCAACATCAAGAATTAAATTGAATGAAACTCTTGGCAATTTCCTGTTCTCAATTACAAAAACTTTTAATCCGTTTTTAAGTTCGAACGATTCATAATTTGCAATCTTAATTTCGGAAGCCGGACCGGGTGCGGGCAATTTACTCCTATCAAGCTGACTGAATGCCGGCCTGGCAAATACAAACACCAGCATTAGCAATAATAACTTTTTCATTTCTGTACTCCCTTTTATTCAAAATTTTCTTTTAGTTTGATTCTACGGGTTTAGGCAAATAATAAAGAACAACCCTGTTTTCCTTTGTTAAATATTTATTAGCAACGCGCTTAATATCATCTTTTGTAACTTTCATATAACGCTGTATTTCCGAATTAATCAAGTCGGCATTGCCGAAATAAACAAAATAATTAGCAAGCGATTCTGCTATACCGCGCATTGTGGAATTACGTGTTACAAACTGGGTTTCAATCTGATTTCTAACTTTCTGAAACTCGTCGTTGCTTATTAATTCCTTTTTAACCTTTTCTATTTCTGCGTCATATGCGGCTTCAAGATCTTCCGGTTTAACCCCTACATTGGTAAGTCCGTAAATAATAAATAACCCGGGGTCTTCCAGTGCGAGAGGAATAGTTCCAACAAAAAATGCTTTTTGCTGTTTGTCTTTAATTTCCTTTGTTAAGCGGGAGCTCTCTCCGCCCGATAGTACCTGTGTAAGCATATTCAATGCATAATAATCTGGCGTTCCCTGAGCGGGAATATGATATGCATGTAATACTAAAGGAAGCTGAACTTTATCATAAACAACTTCTCTTACTTCTGCTGTTTGCGGGGGTTCTACAACATTTGGTCTCTCTATCTTCTCTTTTCCGACTGGAATTTCTCCAAAATATTTTTTAACAAGTTCTTTTGTTTTATTGATATCAATATCGCCGGCAATTGATAGTGTTGCGTTCTGCGGTACATAAAACTTTTTATAGAATGCAATGAATTCATCAAGTGTAGCCATATCAATATATTGAGCAATTCCTATCGGCGTCCATCTATAGGGATGAACTTTATATGCATTGCTGAATAATTTTTCTAACAATGAGCCATAAGGACGATTTTCGTAGCTCTGTTTTCTCTCCTCCTTTACAACTTTGCGCTGTGTTTCAACACCAATACTATCAATCTTTAGATGAAGCATTCTTTCCGATTCCATATATAAACCAAGTTCCAATTGATGTGACGGCATAACCTGATAATAATAAGTTCTATCAAAAGAAGTATTAGCATTCAGTTCACCGCCGGCACCTTCAATAATTTTGAAGTACTCACCCCGTTTAATATTTGGCGACCCTTCGAACATAAGATGCTCAAAGAAATGTGCAAATCCGGTTCTCTCCGGATCCTCATTCTTACTGCCCACGTGGTATAAAACGGCAACGGCAACAATTGGTGTTGAATTATCCTTATGAAGAATTACGTTCAGTCCGTTATCCAGTTTATACTGAACAAAATCAATTTTCTTTGTTTGCCCGTTTGAAATAACAAATCCAAATACGAGAAACAAAATCATAATCCTTAATTTCATTTGAGTACCTTTTGTTTTTGATGGATACAATTTATTTAATCGATAGAATAAATTACAGATGTGAAAAATTTTTCTATTTAAAATTATAGAAATATGTTTTAAAAAAAACATTTATTAGACGAAACCAACAACTATTTTGTTATTCGATCATCAAAAAAAACATGGCAACAAGAATTGCGACTGATTAAATCTAAACCATTACCGGTAATTCAAATCCCCAGAACAAAATGCATTTCATTTAAGGGCAAATTTTTGTAATAATAACAGCAATTTAACAGAGTTTTTGAAGAATTAGCGAATGATAAGAAAATTTACTGTTTTGCTTTTTATATCATCTCTTTTTATTAAGGACACGATATTATTCGGCTCTTCCCCGCTATCAGCCCGTTTATGTGATAATATATTAAATATTTCTTCTAACAAACGCGAAAGCAGTAATTTTATCAATTTCAGTATCGAACCATTCTATGAAGTTAACAAGGTTCGATTTATAGTAACTATGGAGTTCCCGGGTGATAGATCCGGAGAAACAAGAATATTATTACCAAATGAATTTTCGGGACAAAAAAACTTAGATGGAATTAAATTCTTAAAACCGCTTTCCGATAACACAACCATTAATAATACCGACAAACCGGATATAAAGATTGTGCGGCATTCGCCGGAATCAATTATTAAACTCTATTACCAGGTTGAAGAAATACGGGACGACGATGTTGAACTCGGAAATCATTTTATGGTTATTCTCAACAAGTCATATTTTCATTTTCTTGGCGAAACATTTTTTATTCTACCAATGTGGGATTGGTACAGCAACATTAAAATATCCCTCTCGTGGAATCACATGCCATTTACCTGGACTCTTGCAAATAGTTTTGGGATAAACGAAAAGGTACAAAATATTACGGCAACACTCGCTCAATTTTCCGGTTCTATTTTTACCGGCGGAGATTTTAGAATTTCGAAAAAACAGGTCGGCATCAATCCCGTTTATTTAGCAATCCGCGGTAAATGGAATTTCTCTGACGATCAATTACTGGAACTTGTAAAAAACATTTTAAGTGTTGAACGGAATTTCTGGAACGATCACAATTTTCCATACCATATAATTTCAGTAATACCTATTGACGGACGAGGAGAACAAGGAGGCACCGGAAGAACAAATGCATACGCATTATATTTATCCACAGATCGAAAAATTGATTACCGCTTAAAAAGAATTTTAGCACACGAATCGTTTCATACATGGCTTGGCGATAAAATAAAATTTTCTGAACCGGAAGCCCTTGTTTACTGGTTCAAAGAGGGATTCTGCGATTATTATACCCGCTTACTTTTACTAAGAGCTAATCTTATAACCCTGGATGAATATGTAAATGAGTATAATAATATTCTTTATGCATACCATACTTCTTCCGTTCGTAACGAGAAAAACGATAGGATTGCAAGTGAATTCTGGACAAACAAGAATATCATGAAATTACCTTACATGAGGGGAGATATAATTGCCCATAATTTAAACGCGATAATTTATAAGAACAGCGGCGGGTCAAAATCGCTGGATGATTTTATGAGAGATGTTTTTCAGAGATCTATTACAGAATCACTTGTTATATCGAACGGGAGTTTAAGTGCATTAATAAGATTTTATGCCGGCGATAAGGCGCTATCCGATATAATGAAATGTGTAAACTCCGGCACAATACTCAGGAGCCGGCCCGATGCACTTGGTCCGTGTTTTAACATGGAAGTTGAATCTTTCAGAAAGTTATGGCTAATAGGCGAGTTGTTTGAAATCCCCACCTATAAATTAAAACCAGAGATTAATCCAAATAATAAAAAATGTCTGGAGTGGTTTGGTATTTATTAAGCGCGTCCTGATAGTGTTTTCTTTTTCTCTATCCCGCCGATTTTCTATTTGTTATTCAGAACGTTATATTCATTAACAAAAATGTTTTGTAAAAATTAATTGCCATCGTTAGATACGATTGAAAACGGTAAAAGTTAAAACGCGTAGTAAAAAAATTTGAAAAGAGCGGGGTGTTTTAATTACACCCCGATTAATTATTTATCTCAGTTTTCCGGTAAGATAGTTCAGCAGCTGGTCTATTTTTACTCTTATTTGTTCCATAGAATCGCGCTCTCTAACTGTCACCGTCTCATCCTGGGTTGTTTGAGTATCAACTGTAATACAGAAAGGTGTTCCGGCTTCATCCATTCTCCGGTATCTTCTTCCGATTGCACCTTTATCATCATAAAAAATTCTTAAGAACGGTCTTAAATCAGCTTCAATTTTTCTGGCGATCTCCGGCATACCGTCTTTATTTACAAGCGGAAGAATTGCTGCTTTAATTGGTGCAAGCTTTGGATGAAATCTTAATACACTTCTTAACTCGCCGTTCACTTCTTCTTCGTAATAAGAATCAATAAGAAATGCCATGAATGAACGGCTGGCTCCTGCTGATGTTTCGATAATGAATGGAATGTACTTCTCTTTCGATTCATCATCAAAATATAATTGGGACTTACCAGAAAATTGCTGGTGACGGCTTAAATCGAAATCTGTTCTGTTATGAATCCCCTCTATTTCTCCCCATCCAAAAGGAAATTCGTATTCAATATCTGTTGCGTTCTTTGCATAGTGAGCAAGTTTTTCTTTCGGGTGATCGTGGAAGCGGAGTTTAGATGGTGTCATCCCAAGCGATTTGAACCATTCAATTCTTCTTTCTTTCCATTCCTCGTAAAACTCAGTATCGGTTCCGGGTTTACAAAAGTATTGCATTTCCATCTGTTCGAATTCACGCGTACGGAAAAGAAAATTCTTTGTGTTGATTTCATTGCGGAACGCCTTACCGATCTGTGCAATTCCAAACGGCACCTTCTGACGGCTTGAGTTGGCAACGTTTAAGAAGTTAACGAAAATTCCTTGCGCGGTTTCCGGACGAAGGTATATAACATTTGCAGAATCATCTACCGGTCCTAAAAATGTTTTGAACATCAAATTAAATTTACGCGGTTGTGTAAATGTACCTTTATTGCCGCATTGCGGACAGTTGATTACACTTAGAAATTTTTCAGATTGATTCTGATCTTCGAGCAGCTCGTTTATTTTATCTTCGAGAGATATTTCTTTTGTGTTAATTGCCGGATCAAATTCCTTAAGGAATTTTTCTTTATTTTTTTCCGATATCGTTTCTGTCAGCGTATCGAGACGGAATCTTGCTTTACATTGTTTACAATCGATCATCGGATCCGTAAAGTTTTCCACATGTCCGCTTGCTTCCCAAACGCGCGGGTGCATAAGAATAGAAGCGTCCAGACCTTCTACATCGTCGCGGTAAGTCATGGTTTTCCACCATTCCTCTTTAATATTTTTTAGAAGTTCTACCCCCAGCGGACCGTAATCCCAGCAGCCGTTAAGACCGCCGTATATTTCACTCGATTGGAATACAAATCCTCTTCTCTTGGCAAGAGATACAATTTTTTCTACTGTTTCATTTTGACCTTTTGCGATGATACACCTCTAATTTTTGTGCGCAAATATAAGAAAAAGTGGTTAGATGTTAGAAATGTAAATTAGTCCTTATTAGAAAGGCAATACTCATTTAGGAATAGTAAAAATAAAAGTGCTTCCTTTACCCGGTTCGCTATCAACTTTTATTTTACCTTTATGAAGACTAACAAATTCCTTACATAAAATTAGACCGAGTCCTGTTCCTTTTTCACCCTGGGTTCCGTTAAAAGTACTAACTTCATTCAGCTTGAATAATCTTTTAACCGTTTCATCACTCATTCCCAATCCGTTATCTTTTATAGAAATTTTTACATTCTTCGGTTCATCTATTGCGTGAATAATAACATTGCCGCCAGGGTATGTAAACTTAATAGCGTTTGAAATAAGATTACGGAATATTGTTGTTAACATTTGCATATCGGCATTAACTGTAAGATTATCATCGCACTCAACAGCGATTTCAATATTTTTATTCTTTGCCGCCGGCATTAACAATTCTTTACTTTCCAGAATAATGAGCTTGAGATTCAATGTTTGCGGATTAAACTCAATTCTGCCAGATTCTGACTGAGACCACAACAGAAGGTTTTCCAGAAGCTGATAACTTTGTTTGGATGCCCTACCAATATCAGTAATATATTTAAGCTTTTCCTCTTCGGATAAAATTGTAAAATCTTCTTTTAACATTTCAGTATAACCAAAGATTGCATTGAATGGCGTTTTGAGATCGTGAGCAATTAATCTGAAAAATGTGTCTTTAACCGCATTCAACTCCTGAAGTTTTTTATTTGCTGCTTTTTTGGAGAGATATCTGCTATAAATAATTACAACCATTACAACGATTAAAAGAAGAATTATTATCAAATAATTTGTCTGCTTCTCTCTTAGTTCAAGGTCTTTCATAAGAACTGTTTTTTCCTTTTCCGCTCTTTCGCTTTTATAAATTGCTTCCATCTCTGTTATCAGTGCAATATTTTCCTGCTTCATTATTGAGTCTTTTAACGTTGTATATTTTTTGAAATAAAGAAGCGCCTCCTTATAATTATTTTTCATCTCGTTGTATTTAGCAAAATTTTTATAAGTATCTATTTGCACATAAATTTCTTTCATACTGTTCGCAATTCTAAGAGCTTCTGCAAATTCTAAGTCAGCTTTCTGGAAATTTTTCAACTGTGCGTAGATCAATCCAAGATTAATATGATTATGAACCTGTCCTTCCAGGTAATTAATCTTTGTAGCTAATTCTAAGGATTTATTTCTGTATTCAAGTGCGCTTTGATAGTTTTTTTGTTCATAATAGACGCCGGCAATACCTCCCCAAGCGGCGGCAAGACCTTTTTTATCATCTACTGCCTGATATTCCTTCTCAACTTCAAGATAGTACTTCAACGCAGCATTAAATTCGCCTAAATCAAAATGAACTTCGGCAATAAGATTTAATGCCAGCGCTTTTCCGGGTCTATCGTTAATTTCTTCTCTTAATCGTAGAGTATAATTAAGATACTCAAGAGCTTTAACATAATTTCCCTGCCGCCGGTAAATCAACCCGATGTTAATTGTGCAGAAGGATATCCCCTCTTTGTGTTTTAGATTTTCAAAAACTGAAAGAGCTTTTAGAATATATTCAAGTGCAAGCGTGTTGTTGCCTTGCAGTCTGTATATTCCACCTAAATTATTGTATGAATATGCAATCTGAACGGAATCTTTTACTTCTTCGGCAATACGAAGAGCGTTTGTATATACGCTAATTGATTTGTCGTAGTTACCAAGATTTCTGTAAATAACGCCCATTAAATTCAATGAACGCGCTTGAAGATTCTTATTATTAATTGCCCGGGCAATCTTTAATGCTTCTTCACTGCTTTTAAGAGCGGAGTTAGGATTCTTGCTTCTATTTATCCATGCATAATCATTTAAAATTCTTGCCCGCGCAGTATCCGGCTTAGCGGAAATGCTTTTCATCAAGCTGTCTAAATTGGCTTGAGCAAACAGAAATGTTGTCTGAAGAAAGAATAAAATTAGTGTTTTCATCTATTGGATGCGCACCCTCGATCGAACTTTAAACTCTTTACTACACTAAATCAAATTAAAAAATATCGATATAATTACACTTTAGGTTCCATGCCCATAGCCGCCCATTCCTCCCGGGAAGGACCATATACTCCGGACACCTGTAATCCCGCTTGTCTCATCAAAATAGTCATCTGTGCACGGTGATGTGCCTGATGAATAATCAGCATCGACAACACCTTGCCCATTTTCCATGTTTCACCGTACATATCGGTTTCTTCAACAAGTATTTCATCCGTCCACTTCTCTTTAACTTGATTGAAAATCTGCTCAGAATAAAGTTTGTAAAATGAAATTACTTCAGAAAACTTTTCCGGTTCGGGAACCTGTTCTTTATAGGTCTCAAACTTGAATCCTATTCTATGCATTATTTCCGGTAAGCTTTGTGTAATGTGCCATGCAATATAACTGAGTGATCTGCCGTCCGTTGTTGCCTTCTGATTCTTTTTATCTTCATTAATGTTACCGAATAATTTAAGAGTCGATTCACTTTCATACTTCCAATCTTCAAGAAAATCATTTAATACTCTGTACATATTAACCTCTTATTTAATTTTTAACTCATGAATTCCGCCGGCGAAATCCGTCTGCGAATGAATTTCTATTTTTAAGGATTTTGTTCTCACCGTTTCAAAGATTACGCTATTGTATTTATCTTTTTCAACGCCGTATTTATCAATGGTATAAACTTCCCTCCATTTATCGCCCTCTTTGTAAAACAATTTCCAGGAAGAAGGAATTCTACATTCTCCAATTCCTGTGTCGTCAAACCAGTAAATATCCATTTGCGAAATTTCTTCGGGCTTTTGAAAATCGATTTGAACCCATTCAGTTGATCCTTTATTCGGCCACCAGTGAAAAAACGGGAAGGAGTGATCAATAGAATTTTTTGGTTCAAGCCGGTCTGCTATTACCTCGGGATTCTTTCCCGCAGATGAAGTTATTTTTGCATGCGTAAGAAGATCCGATCCGAATAACGGTTGAACAACCTTTTCGTCATTAGCAATCCACACACTCATTTCTGTTTTGCCGCGATGCGCCCATGCATAGTACGGAATTGCCATAAAATTTTGCTTCTCCTTAATCAATAACTTTTTATCTTTGGCTTGTTTAACACCAGATGATTTTGCCGTAATTACTTCAACACCATTTAAAAGATTATAATGATACTTTGTACTGAATTTTGTGTCGTTACCGATTAATATATTTCTTGCGTAACCGTTGTTATCAATTCCTTCCGCACAATAAACAAGCGGGCCGCGTTGAAGAGCAATACGGCCTCTATCGGCTTCTACATTGTTGTTTGCAGCAATCCGCTTAACTTCCATTGGAAGGATCAATTCAATTTTATCATTGTTCTTCCAAGTTCTGCTAATTCCCGCAAATCCTTTTTCAATATTGAATTCGTAAGGTTTACTATTTACAAGAACCGATATTTGTTTTTTCAGTTTATCAATAAAACTATAAAGGTCCGAAGCAACAACTTCGTCCTGAGCCCATCCGGGAATTCTAAGATTAATTGAAAAATCTTTAGTCTGTTTTTTAAGATTAACAGTAAGAACTATTCTTCCTTCCCACGTATATTTTGTTTTTTGATTTAAAATAACATCATCATTATCAATTTTAAGATTGGAGGAGTTGTTTGTATAGAGGTTTACAAAAACTTCTTTATCCCTTACCGCGTAAATATAATTGGCAACCGAGGCAATAAATCTTGTTACATTACCAGGGCAGCAAGCACATTCGAACCAGTTACTTCTTTCATGAGTGCCGAATGATTCGAGGGGATTTGGATAGAAAAATTTATCGCCGCTAATAGAAATTCCCGATAGCAATGCATTGTATAATGTTCTTTCAAGAATATCGATATATTTACCTTCACCCTTCAGAAGAAACATTCTGTGATTCCAGTAAACATTAGCAATTGACGCGCAAGTTTCGTTATAAGCACTTGCATTTGGTAGATCGTAATTCGGGCCAAACCCTTCCCACGAACCGGTTGCGCCAAGTCCCCCTGTTAGATATAATTTTTTACTTACAACATTATCCCAGGTTTTATCCAGTGCTTTGATATAACTTTCGTCGCCGGTAAGAGCTGCAACATCTGCAATGGCAGAATACATATAAGCAGCGCGCACTGCATGCCCAACTGCTTCGTCCTGTTCGATTATTGGTTTATGATCCTGTGAATATTCTCCCCACGATTCGCGATCCGTAAGTTCTTTTCCTCTGCCTCTTATATCCAAAAAGTATTTTGCAAGGTTAAGATATTTTTCTTCACCGGTTAATCTGTATAACTTAACCAGACCAAGTTCAACTTCCTGATGACCCGGTGGTAACTGAACTTTACCGGGACCAAAATCTTTTACTAACAGATCAGCACATTTAAGTGCAATGGTTAAAAACGATTTTTTATTTGTTGCCATAAAATGTGCAACCGCCGCTTCGAACATGTGTCCGGCATTGTAAAGCTCGTGGCTCCATTGCAGATTAGACCACCTTTCGGGACCGATTGACTGCTTCATCTTTTCTGATTTACTTGTTCTTGCTGAATAAATATATCCATCCGGTTCCTGTGCATTAGCAATTACATCAATTAACTCATCGAGTTTTTTTTCTAATTCCTTATCCGGTTTAAGCATTAATGAATATGATGCGCCTTCAATCACTTTGTAAATGTCGGTATCGTCGAATGGATAACGCGTGCAATACTCACCTGTTTTTAATCCCGCCGCAATTTCAAGATTAGTAACACGCCCGGTTGTCTCGTTCATTTTAATTGCATATGGAATTGTAACTGTCCGGTTGGTTTCCATTCTATCGAACCAGAATCCATCACTGATATGAACCTGTGTAAAAGGAACCGGCTGAATTGGATAATCTTTTCTTGTCTGTGATGTAATTACTGAAACTGTTAATAACAGTAATGCCATAAAAACTATCTTTTTCATTTTTCTACTCTCATTTATTCAATAATTCTGCTATCGATCCTTTTAATAGACCATTAAATTCATCCGGTCTTTCCAGCATTAAAAAATGACCGACCCCTTTCATAAATTTTACTTCGTAATCTTTAACGTACTTTTTATTTTCTTCAATAGATACGGGATACATATCGCAATTAATTGATATAAGAGGAGGATTCAAATTCCGGAGAGTTGGAACAGGATCGTAATAGAATAAATTTCTCATTGCACTGACTGCAACTTCTGGAGGTGCCGAGGACATATCATCCACAACTTTATTTACAAGCATTGTGTCGGCATTTGGGGGAAACATTGATCGAACAAATCCTTTTGTAGTTAGAACGAAATTATCTTGAAACGATTTCAGAAATCCATCCTTCTGTTCCGACGTCCAGTTATCAACAAATGATTGATAAGTATCAACGCCTATAATTCCGATTACTTTATTACCCAATTTTTTGGCTGCTTCAAGAATTACGGATCCGCCCATCGAATGTCCGATCAATATCACCTTATTTAATTTAAGATGATTAACGACCGCCGCAACATCCTCGCCGAATAATTCCATAGTATAATCTTTGCGGTTCATTCCGGAATTACCATGCCCGGCAAGATCAATTGCAACAACTTTGTAGTTATCAGAAAAAAATTCTGCTTGATTATGCCAGTAGGATTTATCGCAGCTCCACCCGTGAACAAAAACTAATCCTGTATCACCATTACCGGCCATATCAAACGAAATCTCAACGCCATCAACCGACTTTACTTTCTCTGTCTGTGCAAATACCAAGAAGTTTCCAGTATAAGAGACAAAAAGAATTAGCAACATTATAAAATAAATACGCTTCATGTTCCCCTCAGTTTAATTATTTATAAGTAATATTCAGAGTTATTCAATTACTATTGCCGGTAACTCTGCTTCTTTAATTAGCTTGTTCAATACCGGAATTTCATTTCCTATAATGTTTTTCAATTTCTTAATCTGCTCATCAATCTTTGCAAAGAATTCGTTCTTAAGCTCTTCAGATTGAACTGTTGGTCTAAAATCTCCATTTGCAACATCGCTTACAAGTGATGCAAGTTTGTCGTTAAGTCTGTTCGGGTAATTAAGCGGGTCCTGTGGACTTTTATTTTTTGTCTGATAAAGAGTTTCTTCGATTGATGTAAGCTCTTTGCCAGTCTTTTCTATTTCTTTTTTTATTGAATCGGAATCTTTCTTTTCTTTGAATTTTTCTTTGACGTCGTTTAATTGCTTACGAATAGTTCTAATCTGTTTAATTGCATTGTGGGTTTCTGTAAGCTTATCCCGGCCGGAAAGAATAAAATTAAATTGAGCTTTCAAATCATCTATACTTGAAGATGAGCGCGGATCTTTAACAATTTCGAAAGGAACCGAAATGGAATCTTTACCATTAATAAGTACAGCGGAATATTTACCCGGCACAGCAAGCGGTCCCCGCAATCCACCCTGAGACCATATAATCATTCCATCAAATCTTTCTGCATCTTTGTATCGCATATCCCAGACAAATCTGTTAAGACCTTTCTTAATAGGAATTACCGCAGATCTATCTTTAGTCTTTGGTTTGAATAATGTAATAAACTGATTTCCCTCATCATAAAATTTCAGCTCCACCGAATTACTATCCGGTGCATCTTTAAAATAATAATAGAGTATAACCCCGCTCTGCAAATTTTTTCCGGCTAATAATTCATCACCTCTTCCTCCGCCGCTAATTCTCCATGTTGGTCGCGGTTGATAAATATGATAATTCATTTTAGCAACATCATCTGTTAATAACCGCAGCGGTGAAATATCATCTATCATCCAGAATGATCTTCCCTGAGTAGCAACTATTAAATCTTCATTCTTAATTGTAAGATCTGTAATGGGAACGATTGGTAAATTTTGCTGGAACTGCTGCCAGTTATTACCATCGTTAAATGAAATATAGATTCCTTCTTCTGTGCCAGCGAATAATAATCCTTTCCTTATTTTATCTGCTCTTACTACTCTTGTAAAATGTTTCTGGATGATTCCATTAGTAATTTTTTTCCATGTCTTACCGAAATCGGTTGTTCTTAAAATGTACGGTGAATAATCATCAAGTTTATATCGTGTTGCCGCTACATAAAGTCCGGCTTCGTTGAACGGGTCGGCTTCAATGCTGTTAATCTGCGCCCATTCAGGTAATAAATTTTTAGGAGGTGTTACATTATTCCAGCTGCTTCCGTTATTGGTTGTTACATGAATAAGACCGTCATCGCTTCCTGTCCAGATAATTCCTTCTTTTAAAGGTGATTCTGCTAGGGCAAAGATTGTGCAGTAATACTCAACGCTTGTATTGTCTTTTGTTATCGGTCCGCCCGATGGTTTTAATTTTGTTGAATCATTTCTTGTAAGGTCCGGACTAATTGCCGTCCAGCTTTCTCCACCGTTATTGGTTTTGAAAAGAATATTACCCGCAGCATATAAAACATTCGGATCGTGAATCGAAAACATTAACGGGAAGTTCCACTGAAAACGATACTTCATTCCTTCTGCACCGTGCCCGATCGGGTTATCCGGCCAGACATTTACAGTTCTGCTTTCACCGGTTTTATGATTCATCATACCGATATAACCGCCGTAATTACCGCCATAAACTATGTCGTTATTTTTCGGATCGGGTGCAATCCATCCGCTCTCTGCGCCGGCTGTTGTTTCCCAATCACGCTCTCCAATACTTCCACCTTCTGTGCGATGAAGAATTCTAACTGTGCTGTTATCCTGTTGTGCGCCGTAAATTCTGTATGGGAAATAATCGTCGGTTGTTACTCTGTAGAATTGTGCCGTCGGTTGATTATAGTAAGTACTCCAGGATTTTCCGCCGTCAACAGTAACCTGTGCACCGCCGTCATCACCAATTACCATTATATCGGAGTTGTCGGGATTAATCCATAAATCGTGATGATCACCATGCGGTGTAGAAATACTTTCGAAAGACTTTCCGCCGTCTTTAGACCTCCAGAATGAAACATTAAGAACGTAAACTTTATCTACATCTTTTGTATCCGCATAAATTCTTGTGTAATACCATGCACGCTGCCTTAGATTTCTATCGTCATTCATTTTGCGCCACGTAGCGCCGCCGTTATCAGACCTGAAAACACCGCCCTCTTCAGCTTCAATAATAGCATAAACACGATTCGAGTTTACAGCCGAAACAGTTACTCCAATTTTTCCAATTACACCTTTTGGTAATCCTTTATTGTAAGTAAGATTTTTCCATGTATCTCCGCCATCTGTAGATTTCCACAAACCTGATCCTTCGCCGCCGCTTTCAAATGCGTATGGTTTTCTTATTACTCTCCAAGATGCGGCATAAAGAACACGCGGATTGTTAGGATCCATTATAATATCAACCGTTCCAACTTCGTTATTAACAAAGAGAATTCTTTCCCATGTTTTACCGCCGTCTTTGCTGCGGTAAATTCCCCGCATTTCGTTAGGACCATAAAGATGTCCAAGACAGGACGCATAAACGAGGTCGGGATTTTTAGGGTGAATAACAATGTCGGTTATATGTCTCGAATCTTCCAGCCCTATAAACTTCCAGGTAGCGCC
>JAGXSM010000174.1 GCA_018333725.1 Melioribacter sp.
GCTCATTCTGTTGATGACGTGATTGTATTCCCCGATAAAACTGCAGGTGGTCATGTTGCTAATTTAGCTTTCCATCGCAATGCGTTCGCATTTGTACAAAGACCACTCGAAGCACCTTTGGGCGGTGTTAGTGCATATACTGTGAATTTTGAAGGATTGTCACTTCGTGTTGCACAGGGTTATAATATAAGCACAAAGAAGGAAACTCTTTCAATGGATATTCTATATGGAGTTAAAGCAATTTATCCACAATTAGCTACAAGAGTTCTTGGATAGAGCATCGTTGAGCAGAGAGTGTCATACTTAAACATTCTCTGCTTTTTATTTTTAATAAAAATCCGTTGGGAGGTAAAATGAAGTGTCCACTCTGTAATTGTGAATATAGCGATCCTGTTTTACCAATTCACATAAAAATTTGTAATGCACAGCAAGTTGAACAAGTTGAGAATTCCGAGAATGCACAGCAAGTTGAACAAGTTGAGTCCCCGCGGAGAAGAAGAAAGTTATGATTTCCATTGATGAAGCAATTACTATTTTACAGATAGAAGGGACGCCTCAAGAGAGGAGTTTAATTAAAACGCTCATCCCAGAAATTGAGGGAGATTATAAAAGAATTCGAAATAGGGATTTTGATGTTGATGAAAATAACAATATTCAATATCCAGAAGGTTCGAAGCTTACAGCTGCTCTTATGATAGGTTATATTCTCAGCAAACAATACGGGATACAATCGCAAACTATATCAAAATATTCACAAACAAATGAAGTAACAGTTTCGGGTTATCCGAAAGGAATAACCGATCGGATAAGTAAGTATCCGGGATTTGCGTAATGATTAATCGTTTTTACAAACAGAAAATTATTATACAAAGAAAAACATTGACTAATGATGGCGGTGGTTCGTTCAAAGAAGTTTGGAAAAAATTGAAGGAGGTTAAAGGATTGATTGTTATGAGTAACGGCTCTGAAAGGATGTTAGATCAAAAGAGAACGGTTATTTCTTCACATACCCTTTTTTGTAATAAAACAGATTTGAAATCCACTGACCGTGTTGAATGTGAAGGGAACATTTATGAAGTGATATTACCGGAAGACCCGTTATCACTTAGTCATCACATGGAAGTAGAGCTGCAATTAATAAAATGAGAAATGAATGGAAAAAGCAAAAACAACAATAACTAATTACTGGCAGATAATTGTTGCGATAGCTCTGGTCATTTTTAATGTGGGGTATACTGTTAAGGCTCTTGAGGACAAGCCCTCAAAAGATGAAGTAAAAAAGGAAATTAAAACAGCAATTGATGAACATAAAAGCGAAACGAAAGATAATTATATCAACATTAATCAAGTGCCTGGACTCAACGAACAGCTAACTGCTATCAACAACCAGTTAGAAGGTGTTAATAAAAAGCTGGATAAGCTTGAAGATAAATTTATTTACGGAAGGAAATGAGATGAAACAGTTTTTTCAAGATGGCGAAGGTGCTTATAGTTCTACAAGATTTGTGATGATACTGACGACAATGTTGTTCTTTATTACCTGGATAACAGAGCTTGTAACAACAGGTTCTTTTAGACCGACATGGGAGCTGGTGAGTTTTGTTAGTGCGGTGGTTCTTGGAAAGAGTATTCAATCATTTAGCGAGTACGGCGGAAATGCAACTGACTGAAAATATATCGTTAAAAGAATTGGTATTTAGTAAAGATGCCGAAAGATTAGGCATTGACAATAAGCCCAATGAAGTTGAAATTCAAAAATTAACCACATTAGCAAAAAATATATTACAGCCGGTAAGAACTTATTTCGGTAAGCCGATTATTATCAGCAGCGGTTTTAGATGTAAAGAACTAAATGCCGCTATTGGTGGTGAACCTAATAGTCAACATGTTAAAGCAGAAGCGGTTGATTTTGTTGTTAAAGACGTTCCGTTAAAAGATGTGTTTTTATTTATTTCACAGAATTTGAATTATGATCAGTTAATATATGAATTCAAACGTTGGATACATTGTAGTTATAAAACAAATGGGAACAGGAAG
Source organism: Melioribacter sp. (assembly GCA_018333725.1). Lineage (GTDB taxonomy): Bacteria > Bacteroidota > Ignavibacteria > Ignavibacteriales > Melioribacteraceae > DSXH01. Next base: position 2,038 of record JAGXSM010000174.1, read on the forward strand.
CAAAGATTGATAGCCAGCAAGATTAACAGCACAACTGTTTATTCTCAATACATTGGTATACATCAACTATGAAGAGGTTATTCTCAATATTGATGTTCTTAACCATATTGTTGATTTTATTCGGTTGTTCGTCTACTGAAACAATTATCAAGGATCGTAAAATAGAAATAACAGTCCCGGCAATTAAAGATTCTATCCCGGCTGTTTATAAAGAATTCCCTAAAACGGTTATTGATTCATTGGATATAATCTTTGAAACTCTTCCTGATTCTGCTCGAATTGAAGGTCAAAAAGAAATTAGGACTGAAAAAGGGAAAGTGAAAGTGAGTATTAAATACTATCCTAAGAAAAAATTTTTTGAGCTCGATGTTCCTGAACACAAAATTGATACAACAATTACAGACACTACAAAGTTGGTTATTAAAAAAGAAACTACCACGGTTGAAAAGTTTGGATATGGTACACTTGGAATAATAATCTTTATCAGCTTAGTGGTGTTAGTATTTCTCGCTGTTAAGTTCAAGGTGTTCTAATGCCAGAAAACCAGTGGTTTGATGATATCGTAATTAATAACCTCAAGAAAAAGCTTGCAGCTCGAATGGTTATTGCCTGTGAATTTACTGCGGGAAACATGAAATTAATCACAGCCGGTCACGTTGGACCTGAATTAAAAGCCGTAGACAAAGGGCAATATCTTAACAGCTTTGTTCATGATGTCATTGAGATGAATGGAGATGTTGTTGGTGTGGTAGCAAATACTGCAGGACATTCACCGTTCATTGAGTTTGGGACCGGACAATATGCTGAGAATGGAAACGGTAGACAAACTCCCTGGTTCTGGAAAGATGAAAATGGAGTATGGCATTTCACCAGGGGTATGAAACCAAGACCGATAATGAGAACCGGCTTTGATGAATCACAAAACGGAATTAAGCAGATCCTCGGAGCTGAATGATGGATACCGACTTAAGAGAAGCGATATACGATTTTATAACAACCGAGGTCGAAGGCTTAAGACCTTATGTAAGTAGTAGTGATCTCGGCAATGTGTTCTATCGTGAAATCCCGGAAGGAGTTTCCGATTCAGTAATTTGTGTGTTTCAGGAATTGACCGATCGTCCTGATTTACGTGATAATAAGGATGTCAGGATTGAAAGCAAATACATTGAGTTTACCTTTTATGCAGGAAACAGAAGTGATCTTGAAAGTATGGTTAAAAAACTTCGAACTGCATTTGATGATTGTGAAAGTACATTGAGTGTTCCCGGTTATAAAGTGATAAGTGTCCGCTGGCAAGCAACCAGGGATAGTTTGTTTAATGAAACAGACCGGGTAATAGTTGAATACAAAATTCGTCTACAAATAGAAGGAGAATAAAAATGCCTCAAATATTTGATCATGGAGAATTGTTAATCGATTCAGCGCCAATCGGGATATTTGATATCACGATGGATGTCGCTCACACAGAGCATGATATAACAAATTTAAGCGGGGCTGCAGGTGAAAGCGAGTTTATTGGTGGAAAAAGGGTTGTTAGCTTTTCCTTTTCGCTTTATAAAGAAGCCAACACCGATGATTTAGCTTTGAACACCGCCAAGGCAGCAACTTTCAAAGTAAAGAATGGTTCCGGTGCATACAATAGCTATGCTGGCAGTCTAATTCTGTTTTCAAAGAATTATGCCGGTAAAATTGATGCTGTTGATGTGATGAAATATTCCGGAAAGATAACAGGAACATTTACCGAAGCTAAAGGAGCCGGCGGAGTTTAATGCGATTATCTGAAAAGACTAATCTATTCGGAGAGGATCTATTCCTCTCCGAAAGGGATGCATTTGATGTAAGCGTTCTTGAATCTTCATTAAAAAGAATGAAAGGGACTGAATTTACATCTTCTTTGTGTGCGATAATTTATGATTCAATTAAGCAGACCTGGATAAATAAAAAGAATCCTTTCTTAAAATGGAGATACCGCAGAAAATATTCATTAAAAAGACTGATCAGGAATTTGAGTGAGAAGGAAATTTTTACTTTAGCTAAGAAAGTTTATGAATTAGAAAAACTTGATGATACCGAACAATATCATTATTTGAGATACCGGCTGGGGGAAGTTTCGTTTAAAGAATATTTCTCAATCCTTAAAGAAAAAAAAAAGTACATAGAGGAATTAGCCGAACTCGAGCAAATGCTCTGATCAGATATTTCAACAACATAAAAATTGGTGATGAAGAAAAGAGATCATTAAGTGAGTATAGAGAATTGATAGAAGAATCCATCGAACTAGCAAAACTATTAAGAGGATCTGAATACAACACTGAAAATAGTGAAGATCAATTATCGATTCATAAAAAACGAATTGCCTATTTCCGTAAAAAAGGGTTGCTGAAAAATGGCTGATAATGCAGCTGAAAAACTTGGTGAAATATACGTATTGATCAAAACTAAAACTGATCAGTTGGAAAAAGAAATAAAGTCACTCCAGAATAAGATGGATAAACAAGCTGCTGAAATGGGAGCTACTTTTGCAAATAAATTAGGTTCTCAATTGGCCAAAATCGGAACTTATGCTGCAGGTGTTCTTAGTGTTGGTAAAGCGTTTCAATTTCTTAAATCTTCGATAGCTGAATCGATAGAAGCGGCAAAGAGTTTGTACAAGGTTAGCCAAGCAGTAAATCAAACCGGTTTTGCTGCAGGTTATACAGCAGATGAGTTAAAAAGAATTGCTGGGAACCTCGAGAGTATTAATGCTATTGATGCTGACAAGATTCTTAATGATGTCACTTTACAACTCTTGACCTTTGGTAATGTTTCCGGAGAATCATTCAAACGTGCACAACAAGCTGCTCTTGATCTGTCTTCCGTTTTAGGTACAGATCTTAAATCCTCTTCAATTCAACTTGGAAAAGCTCTAAGCAATCCAGCTGAAGGATTGCAAGCATTGCGAAGATCAGGTGTTTTATTTACAGATCAACAAGAAGAGATGATCAAAAAATTAGTTTCACAAAACAAATTATATGATGCACAAAAAATCATTCTTGATGAAATCCAATCTAAATATGGTGGTCAAGCAAAAGCACAAGCTGAAGCTACTAAAGGTCTGCAAGCTGCAAGTGTAGCATGGAGCAACATGAAAGAAGAAATTGGTAATCTATTTGGGCCACTACTTTCTGAATGGTTACCAAAAGCTATTCATTTTGTACAGGATCTTAGCCGGCGAATTAATGAGCTTCGGGAAGGAGGAAGAGGGAAAAATGCTGCCGCAGGGATCGAAATGGATTTCTCTAAAATGTCTGAGAAAGAAATAGCCGATTTTATTTATCAACAGCAAATAAATTCAGCTATGGTATTATCAAAATATAATAAAGCAACAAGTGATTTTCGAAATAGGAAAATGGATTACGATGCATACAAGGAGGTTGAATTAACAACTGAAATTCAAATTGCTACTTATGAAAAGCTGATCAACCTTGCTCAAAATTTCAAGACGGTCACTGGTTCAATCCCGGGTGGTGGTCCTGGTGGAGTTGCTGAGCTAATTGCTAACGATTATAAGACAGCTGTATTGGACTATTACGATCTCATTGAAAAGTATTATGAGGACGTGAAATTCCTTGATGAAAATTATTTTAATTGGAAATCTGAACAACTGATCAGGCAGGGTCGCGAAATGCAGGCTGCGGGTCTGAGTGAAATTGAAGCTCAACATTGGGTAAACATTCAACTGCAAAAATTGATGGAAGAGAGAGAAAGTTTTTTTGAAGATGGTTTCCTGCCAACCATTTCGAGTGATTATGGAAAAGAGATACTTGACTGGGTGGAAAGAATTGAAGAAGCTTTTCTTGAGGGTGAACTAAAGAGAGTAGAGCTACAGCAAAGATTACGCGAAGACATGCTGAACACAGCTTCACAATTTGGGAATGAATTAGAAAGAGCTTTTGGAAGAACCGGGGATAAGTTTATTAATTACGTGAACCAAGCTTTACAAGCTGCTCTTAGAATTATGGATATTCTTGATAAAGTGGGTAAGGGTGAGAAATCTACAGAAAGCGGAGCTTTAGGAATAATTACGAGTTTGATTGGATTGTTCGCTTTGCACAAAGGTGGATCAGTAACAAATATAGGTGGTAATCTCTCTTACACTCCTTTGCCTAAAGCAGCTATGGGAGGATCCTTTGTGGTGCCACCTGGTTTCCCGAATGATAGTGCATTGGTTAGAGTAGAATCCGGAGAGACATTGCACGTAACACCGGCAAGACAAACACAAAGTTATGGAATAGATACGAGTGGAATAATCAATGCACTTTCAAGAGTAGAAAATAAAATTGGTGCAATGAATAGAAATCTAATTAAGAAAGAATTTCATGCAAATATATTTAATCCCATTGACGGAACCATCTTAGTAAAAGAGATGACAGCACCTTCTCAAAATAGTTTAAGAAAAGCGGGAGTGAATCTTGAGGAGCTTTGAGTTGTTAGGATACGTTGACGATGGAGTAAATCCCTCTTATTGGACTTCATTATCATCTTCTGTAGTAAATGATATATCGATCCCCGTGTGGACCAGAAATAATAATGGAACACCAACCGCAGAAGGATTCAAGCTCAATATTGTTGATATAATAGACTCTCATATTTTATTATACATGAAACGAATTAAATTCTTGATTGATGGGGTGCCGAGATTTTTAGGTACAGTAGACAAAGCACAACCACAAAAAAGTAAAAGAATTTGGGAGTATGAAATATTAAATGGCTTTTACGAATTGACCAAATACAAAATAGAATCCTCTGAGCTTTTGGCTTCTCTAATAAATACAAACGACCCATACAAATTTCAACCGTACGATGGACAATACTCTAACGTATCTGTGCCCTGGCTTCTTGAAGTATTATTAATAAAAAGGGGGTTGACTTGTGATGTCTCTGCTTTGTATTTAGAAAATTCCGATAATCAAATTTTACTTAGAACACCTTATACCTATTGGCTTAAAGACATCAGATTAGATTTAGCAATGCTTTTTATTTTGAATCAACCAGTTGCAGTATTTTACACGACAGTTGACTCAGATAACACACCAGGTTATAGCTTTTCTAAAAACAAAATAAATGCATTCGATCTTTTTGTTTTATTGTGTGCTGTCTTTTCAATTACGATTAGATTTGAAGCTACTCAAAATTATCCAGATGGTGCATATATACTTGAAAGAAGGAAAAATGCACAGACTACCTCAGAGCAGTATATTATAAATCAAAGTGATATCTGGGAACATTCGCAAAACATTTCAAAAATCGAAGAAGTTTTCATGCCTAATTTTGAGCAACGAGCCACACAAAGAGCGAATTATCTTTCTTATATAATTCGAGATTTGCAGAGTTGGGGAACTGTTACCAAGGGAAAGGGAAGAACGATTCAATGGTATGATAATTTGATATTCTTGATGCAAGATAAAACACAATCGCCTGGTATTACACTGAATATGGATACCGATTCTTTATCCTACAATGACTTAAAGAGTTCAATTTATTTTAAGGAAGATGCTTATTCAGAAACGGAAACAGAATTAATCTGCCCTATCCAGGATGTTTTTTTTAATGTTAAAAGCCATTTTATAAATCCACGACGCGAAAGCTCCATTGTTAAACAGGGAGTATTTATCTAATGATATTTGGTGTTGAAGCTCCCAAAATAGTAAATGGTCAAACTACTGTGTTGTTAGATTATGCAGTTATGGATCCAAAGTTTTGTATAGGGGATATTATTGAAAATACTTCCCCAATGAACGGGGAGAAGACTTTTATTATGAAAGGTGATTATGCCGAGTTCAAATTAGATATATATTTATTCAAATATGGGAACACATCAAGTCGTAAATCAAAATTTTTAGAGATTTATAATCAAAGAAAAAACTTGGTCGATTTTTATCCACATCGAGACGGTGGACCAATAAAAAATGAAGATAACGAAATTGTAAAGTTCGCAATTGTAGATTGTTACCCGTTTTACTTTCAAAATGAAGTCACACATGATGCAGTGATGCTTCATTTGAAGTCAAAAAAATATATAGATATTACAAAGAGTTTAGTATGATATTCGGCTTAGAACAACCTCAGATTAAGATTGGCGAAGAGATTTTATTGCTTAATAATTCGAATCTTGAACCGGAATTTATGAAACCGATCTACATTGAATATACATCTCCATTAAATGGAGAAAAAACATTTATTTATTTGGGTGATTATGCAAGCTTCAAAATTCAGGTTAATGCATTTGATATTGATGACTCTGAATTCTTGTTTCAACAGTTAAAAAAAATTGAAGGGGAATTGGTTGTTTTTTATCCACATAAAGATGAGCAAGCAATTAAGGATAAATTTGGGAATGATGTTTTATTCTATATAAGTGCCGTCGAGCCATATTATCTAAATAATGATTCTCAGTTTGATATAATTCAGATAGAACTCTTATCCGTTGGATTTGTTGATTATAGTGGAATTTACAATATCCACGGTTACGGTTATCAATTTGCTCACAACTTTGGATATGGAGTTTAACGATGTCCTGGGATGCACCGATCGGATATAGCACACATTTTAATTTCCCGAAATATGCACTTGGAGCTAATCCGGGCGCTGATGCTCTAAATGAAAATCTGATTGAGGCGATCGATACAGCCATACATAATGCAACTCAACAATCACTTAGCGAACAGGTTGCCACATTTGGTATTGGTGGTGCGCCAGATTCTGTATTCAAATTAAAAGTCTATGGCGATTCATGGTTGACCGGCAACGAGAAAATTGACGGCCATTCAGCTATTGGCGGAGATATTGATACTAATTTTAAACAAAAAATTTATGGAAATATTAAGGTAACCGGCAACATAACTGTTGATGGGGATATCTACATCGGCGGAGTAATAAACCAGGTCAACGTCGTTGATCTTGATATAGCCGATCATGCAATACGGCTGAACAAAGGTGGTGACAATACAACAGCTCTTGACGGCGGTATTGAAATGTTGGGTGCGGGTGATTTGCTTTTAGGATCAATAAAGTACACCGGATCAAATTGGTTATCGGATCTTAACTTCAATATTGCTTCAGGAAAAGTTTATAAAATAAATGATGTGGATGTACTTTCTTCTACAACTCTTGGAAATACTGTAGTAAATTCATCGCTTACAAAAGTTGGAACGATTACACAGGGAATTTGGAACGCAACAGCGATTAATGGTCAATATCTGAATTATAATACTACCAACCTGAAAGTAACTTCGAATCAGATAAATACTATTCAGGATATTGCGATTACTTCATCACCCACATTTAATAATATCACATTTAGTGGAAAGATAGATCAGCAAGGTTCCGCAAATAGTGAGTTCGGATCAGCTTCAATTTTACCCAAGCAATCGTATTTCGGTAATCTTGGTAATCTTAATAAAAAATGGCTTTCGCTTCATGCCTCAGAATTATGGGTTGAAACACTTGTTGCTCAAAATACAATTGCAACAATAGGTGGAAGGATACTTGTTGGACCTACATCAACTTTAGTCTCTGATCTTTCTTCCGGTTCTACAACGATAAATGTGAAGCACAATCAAATGGTCAATGGTGATATTGTTTATTTAGAAGCTGATGGTAAGGTTGAGTTTATTAGAATAAATTCTTCTGCATCAGGAAGTCCGGGGAATTATTCATATTCAGTAATTAGAAATCTTGATGGAAGCGGTGCAAATGATTGGTTTGCCGGTGATGCTATTTTCAACACAGGTCAAACAGGAAGTGGGTTTATTGATCTTTATTCTTTCAGAGGAATAAAAAATTCACAGCAAGTTGGGCCGGCAATTGTGGGTAACATTCGTAATTCGACAACATTTGATGATTGGTCAGAACATTGGGCGATAGGAAATTTGAATGGTTTATATGGTTATAATAGTAATACTTATGGTTCGGCATTCGGCAAATATGCAAGCGGACAACCAAATATCACAATTGATTCAACGAATGGAATCAGGTTTAGAAATTATACAACACAGTTAGCTCAATGGGATGTTAATGGGAATATTTTGATTGGTGAAGTCGGATCGGGAAAGAGTAACATACTGATATCAAGCGGTGCTGTAAAACTAAGAAATAACATTACCGATGTAATTAGACTAAATACTGATGGGACAGCAAATTTCGAAGGAAACATTACTTCGAATGCAATTATAACCGGGGGAACGTTTCAAACGGCTCCATCAGGGCAGAGGGTTGTAATTAGTGGATCCGATAATACAATAAAATTTTATGATTCGACAGGAACGTTAAGGAGTACATTATACGGGGCAAGTAGTTATTTATATGCGGATTCCTACTTTGATTGCACTGGACTGAGAACAAGTGGGACTGTTGAAGCTCGGAATAGTTATATGAACGCTGCGGGCGGTTACAAAGTTGGAAATTTGTTCAATATAAATTCATCAGGTCAGCTTACAATTGTTAATAGTCAATCTGCTTGGGCAGGATTATTCCTTCGTGGTGACGGAACCTCTTTTACTCCCGCTTATCTAAGTTCTTCTGACATAACTACTGCTTTAGGTTTTACTCCAGTGCCAAACACAAGGACTATAAATGGTTATGCTTTGACGAGCAACGTTACATTAACAAACTCGGATTTAGGTTTAGGGAATGTTGAAAATATTGCTCTTTCGACTTGGGCGGGTTCTTCAAATCTTGTTACAGTTGGTAAGATAGCTGATGTCTTGAAACTTGGAAAAGGATTACAATTTGATAACGAGCAATACATAACAGTTACGCCAACAGACAATTCAAACGGCTACATTACGATGACAAGCGGGAAAAATCTATTAAGATTGTATCCTTCAGGCAGTGGTTACAATATTGGTATTTATGGGATGACAGATAAAGCTATAATTATGGTAATCAATGTGCATACATCAATATCTATTACAGTAGAAGGCAGAACGTTGCAGCCAAAACAATCCGTTCTAATGATGTATGATGCAGACTATACTACTGTAAGAATAATTGGATAACTAAAATAAAGGATAATAAAATGTCACAATTGTTTTTAAGTAAAGAGGAAAAGAAAGATTTAGAATTAATTCAGGAAAAAAGAAAAAACCTATTTCTACAGGATCAATTTTTAACAGCTAAGTGGAATAAAATTATAGAGGATTTCTGTAAGAGAAATTCTAAAGATGTTTCGATTGCAAAGCAAGTTGATTTGGATTCAGGACTTATAGTATTTGATGAAAAGAAGAAAGGTAGAATTACAAAAGGAAAAATGTGAGGTAAAGAATGATATTAAACTTTGATCAGTCAATTCCGGTTCATTTGATTCTTCGACAAAGAGATAATTATGATAAGTTATTTCTTGTTAAGAAAAATGGCGTTGATTATGATTGGGCAAACGTCACTGAGGTTATCCTTGAGGTAAAAAAATCAAAATCCGCCGCTGACAAAATCATAGAATTAAAGAAAAGTTCCGGTGGAATTGAAACTAATGTTGGTCAAATGATTTTTCATCTTCCCCCAGGAAAAACTGATATAGAGCCTGGCGATTATAGTAGCCTTGAGTTGCTAATTTTATTTGAATCGAGCAAACCAAAATTATGGTTTGATGGGTCTTGCACAGTAAAACCAAGGAGTATTCAAGTTGTCTGAGAATTACGAATTTATAATTGATTTAACATCAGTTGAGGAACCTATTATTCTTGAAGTTCCTTCCGCTGAGCCGATAACACTTGAAATGATTTCAGGTGATGTGATTATTAATTCTGACAAATACATTGAAAAATCTGTGATCAACGCTAAAGGAGATTTGATTGTGGGGAATGTAGATGCTCAGCCGGCACGTATGCCAATTGGCAGTCCTGAGTATTTTCTTGTTGTAGACCCTTCGCAAGACAGGGGTCATAGATATACAAATATTATGGACGGCGGGACATTTTAATTAATTAAAAATAAGGAGTATAGTTATGCCACAGGTAATTAAACTAAAAAGAGGTCTTAAAACTAATTTACCAACTACAGGTATGAATGCCGGCGAACCGATGTTCACTACGGATCGTGGTACTTTACATGTTGCAATTGATGCGACTACAAAAAAACCTGTTGTTCCGGCGATTGACGATCTGTCATCAATCCCTTCAATCAGTGCTGCAGAGGATTTGATACTGATTCACGATGCGAGCGAGGCATCAAACCAGAAAGAAAAGAAAATCACTTTTGCAGATTTTAAGTCAGCACTAAATATTCCGGCGGGGGATACGGATGAAAAAGTTGCGGTGGTGAATGGCGGAACAGCGGGTTACATCTGGGGAACAAACGGTTCTGACGGCATATTAAGAATGGGAAGCTCAATGAGTTGGACTAAGGATTCGGGAAATGCTTTTGTTACTTTAGATGTAGCTACGGTCGACGGCGGAACATTCTAAGAATGAATTCCGAAATTGAATATAAAAGTGTTGAAGTAGTGTGGGAAGATTCTATCACGGACGAAAGTGGAAATGAAGTTGTCCCAATTATTTTGAAAAAATCCTTCACAACACTTGAAGAAGCAAAAAAGTTTATTGATGAAAAGTTAACAAAGATTAAATATACAATTGTTTTGGTGGTGTAATGGCAAGAGATAAGACAATCAAATTTTTAAGAACAACTAAATCAAATCTCGACACTCAAAAAAATGCGAACAATCTGCTTGCGGGTGAACCATATTTAATCACTGATGAAAACAGAATAGCTGTTGGCACGGCTGTAAATGCTTATTCCGATATGGCAAAGAAATCGGAAGTCGATGCTAAAAAAACAGATAACGTTTCAGCAACTTCGAGAGTTTTAGGTCGTAAATCTTCTGGCGAAGGAGCTATTGAGGAATTAACTCTCTCAGAAATATTGGACTTTATCGGTTCAGCTTCTAAGGGTGATATTTTATATCGTGGGGATTCGTCTTGGGCGAGATTGCCTAAAGGAACGAACGGACAAGTTCTTACTTTAGCGAGTGATATTCCGAGTTGGGCGAGCCCTTCGGGTGGAAGCGCACCATTAATATCGATTAGGGAAACGAATTTTTCAACGACATCTGTATCGTATGTGGATAGCGGACTTGAATTAAGTTTAGAAGCAAATGCGACTTATCTTTTTGAATTTAATCTTGTTTTATACAAAAATACTTCGGCTGGAAATATCATATTTGTTTTACCAACAGGTGCGTCTTTTGGTGTTATGGGATACCTGTATTCCGGCGGTTCACAAGTTTGGGGTCAATCTTCAAACTCCGACCTTGACGACAGACAAATATCGGGGGGTAATTCTGCTTATTTCAAGATGACCGGAAAATTGACAATGGGTTCGACTTCTGGTTCTGTTAAGTTTAGAATGAAATCGCCGAATGGGGATAACTTTACTTTATATTGGCGGAGTAATATGTGGGCGCTCAAACAATAAATAGGGTGATGGAATGAAGATAAATAAAATTAAAAACAATGGAAACGAAGGTTTTCAGATTATCGACGAAAGCGGAAACGAATATTTTATAACCGAAGCAACCGAAGAACTTGCAATAGCAAAATATAATGAGATTAAATTTCGAGAAGCCAATCCTCCGAAACCAAGCTATAGGGAATTGCGAGCTCAAGAATATCCGCCTATCTCAGATCAGTTGGATATGATTTATTGGGATAAAGTATACGGAACAAACACCTGGGAGAAGGCAATATCTGCAGTTAAGGAGAGGTTTCCGAAAGGGTAGAGTATGCACCTTATATACACCACTCATATTTAAATAAGTAATAATTTTGTAAATAACAGAAAAAATGTTGTTTTTTCTTTGAAAAAAATGTGTTGTTCTGACTCTGGATCAGAAGACTCTAGGTTCGAACCCTAGCGGGGCAGCACCTAAAAGCCCGAATACAAATCATATTCGGGCTTTTTATATTTTCGCTTCTGAAAAAATCGTTGTGATCTTACTAAAAACGAGTAGGTACTCCGGTAGGTACTTTACATAATCTCATTCTTTACAGTGGACAAGGAGAAATAGTATGTTCATTGTAAAAATCAAAAGGTCTTCTTTTTATCAGATTGTCTATGAAGTAAATGGTAAAAAAACTTCTAAGTCCACCGGCACAGCTAATCGGACAGAAGCTGAAAAAATTTTTGAGGAATTCAAAAAATCTTTCATTCCTCCAACTCAAGAAAAAATACTACCAAATGAAAAAGATTACCACACATTATCAGAGTTCAAGAAAGAGTATCTTGAATTTCTCCAGCCGATTAAATCGAAGCGTTACATCACTTCGATTGAGTTATCCTTCAATCAGTTTATTTCTTTTTGTGGTGATATACTGTTAAAGCAGATCAATACCCAAATTATTGATCGTTTCATATCAACAACTTTCGCAAGGACACAAAGGGGTGCTCATCAATATTACCGAACTCTAAAAGCGGCATTCAACAAAGCTATTGAATGGAATTATATCGCGGTCAATCTATTTGCAAAAGTTAAATTTCCTCGTCTCACAAAAGTTTATCCGGTATTCTTAACAGAAGATGATCTTATAATTATTCTTACCAATACTCCATATCAATACTTAAAAGATATTTTCACAGTTGCTTTCTATACCGGTATGCGCCTGGGGGAATTAATCAATTTGCAATGGAATTGGATAGACTTTTTCAAAAATCAAATTACTGTAAAATGTTCAGATGAGTTTGTAACTAAAAGCAAAAAGGAAAGAATTGTTCCTTTGAGTGAAAAAGTAAAGGCAGTATTAACAACTCGATATCAAAATTCAGAACACCAATTCAATCAAGTCGTGTTTTATCGTCAAGAGGGTAGAATGCTTCATCAAGAAACTATTAGTAAACAGTTCAAAGATGTAGTAAGGAAATCTAATTTGAATGAAAAATTTCATTTTCACTCACTCCAGCATTCTTTCGCCTCGCTGTTGGTTCAGCGTGGAGTTTCTCTTTATGTCGTGAAAGAATTATTAGGCCATGAAGATTTGGCGACTACTCAAATCTATAGTCACCTCCAGCAACAAAACTTAAGGGATGCGGTAAATTTACTATAATAGCTTTGGACAACTTGGACAACTTAATTTACAGTTTGGCTGACTAATCGAAAAAAGACTCGTCCAAGTTGTCCAAATCGGTTGATTCACCCAACCGAATAAACCTTTCAACCCCGGATTTTCGTTCTGAAATCCTAATTCCTTTTATTTTGGCAGCATCTTTTAACCATCTTGAGAAACGAACCGGCTGAATTTCGGAGTATTCTTCATATTCCTTTTTGAAATTTTCAAATAACTCTCTCTTTTGGTATTCCTTGCCTTGTTCTATGCAAGAGAAGAATTCCTCAAATTCTTCGCAAGTTGAGTTTATCAATTTCTTCTTTTCGAGATTTATATGTGCATACTGAATTAAGCCTTTCGAAAGATAAAGCTGAAGGCAGCCAATCATATAATTGTAAAATGAATTCCATTCCTCATTATTCCACTCATCAAAAAATCTGTGCCCGAATTCATCAATCGGTCTGTTTGTTCGATTATAATGGTCCGAGAATTCAACAACAAATTGTCTGTCAAGTGTTGAATCATCAGTGCCATCAATAGTGTAATTGGTCGAAATTATAATTTTAGGCGATTGTTGAAATGGAATAATTATTTCATTCTGGTTTTTCTTCTCAACAGTTATATCGTCGGTAATGACGGAAAACAACTTGTCAAAATTAAATTTCTTTGCAACATCATTGAATTCAATAATCGCTGTATCAAGTGTAATGGATTGAAAGCTAAAATTCTTTGAGAAATTAAAATTCCGTCCATCTAAGCGAATTGTTTTTCTAAGTTTACCGACCGCCTGAGCAACTAATCCTTTACCGCTTCTCCCGTAAGCGCCGTCAGTTAATTTCTCATCCAAAAATATAATTGCTTTTGCATTTGTTGAGTCTTTGAAATTATGCAATAGATATCCAATAGCGCTTTGTAATGATAAAATTCTTTGTCCATCATCTTTACAAATGTTTCTAATAAATTTCTCAAATTCTGCTTGCCTCGGATCACCTAGATCGAGACGGGATTCACTCTTTGCAAGATTTAATCGTTTATTGATTATTTGTCTATCCCAAATGAATCCCTCCAGTTCCTCATATCTTTTCACAAACAATTTATTTGCAATTATTTCAACAAAACAATTACTGAAAAAGAGGAATCCCTTTTCTTTTGTATCACGCAAGAATTCGATTTCACGCGTTTCCAAGAATTCAAGGAATGTTTGTACGAAATGTTGAGGAGCGCCTTTAATCACTGCATCGATTACACGTAAACGGGAAGATTCTTTGAAAATATCATCATCCATTTTTTTCAAATAGTCTATTACAAAATCCTTAATGTTGAAAATCTCCACTTCACGCACGATGTTTTTACTCACCTTTAACAGAACATAACCGTGTTCAAGCTGCATTTTACAAAAGCCGTTTTCTTCAAGAAATCTTTTGAAGTTCTGTTTAGAGATTTTTGTCTTATCATTTTCAATATACCAGAATTTCACAAACGGCTTTTGCCACCCGTATTTTTCAGCGACATGATAAACTGTACCGAGAGTAATTCTACCGTCAAAATCCCTCATTAATTCATCAAATTTTCTATTAATCGCAAATTCAGTGTCATGATAATTTGGATTTCCCAAACTTATCTTCAAAAAGTATTTTCTTCCTTCTTCACCAATAGTTACCAAACCAAAGCCGATTCTATACCATTCTTCATAACAATTTGGTGGAAGATTGGATTCTAAAAATTCTATGGCACTCTCTAATTTCTCTTTATCAAAACTCGCGGGTTCGAATGTCTTTTTCCCGATTTCCAAGATTTCTTTTTCCTTCTGCAGATCGCAATATTCTTCCAGACATTCCAATAAAACATCCGCATCAATTTCTACTGGTGGTTCTTTTGGTTTGTCATACAGAAATGAATATCTATTTCCTGTTTCATGTATTGAGTAAGGTAAAACAGTTTGCGACTGGTTCCACCTCAATTCGATATGATCACATAAACCTTCATCTTTCAAATACAACCGGTAAACACTTTTAGGTCCGTTCAAACGCTTATGCAGTATTTCACTCTCTCTAACCTTCAGCCAGACATGATATCCAACACCGCTTCCACTTTTTACTGTCCATACGTATTTATCACCAAGTCCAAGTCGTTTACAAACCATTTCAATGATACTATAGTCGGTCACTTTATCGAAGTCAATATTTCTCAAATCATTTATACCGCAAATACCGCCAACACCGGTTATACATGCCCGTCCGGTAGGCGGGTTTGAATTCCAACCAAGTTCAATCACGTCCTGTTCAGTTTGTTCAATCAATTGCCAATTCTCCCAAGGGATAGTTGGACGTTTACCTTGGATTGGAAGAACATTAAATCCAAAAACGTTTCTATAAACCTTCGCTAGCTCAATGAACTGCATCTTTATTCCTCTCTGGAATTAATTCTAAAAATCTTTACAACAGATTTCTCCCCTTTTTTAAGGGGGAGAACACAAGAGGGGGTCTCATCTAGTTTTTTTACAGCTTCTCTCAGCGAATCCATATTCAAATGTGAATAAATTTCTGTAGTAGAAATCGATGAATGGCCAAGTAATTCTTTAACCGTATATAATGAAACATCTTTCTGAACAAGATTCGAAGCGAATGAATGCCTAAGAGTGTGGAAATGAATTCGTTTATCCATTCCCGCAGTTTTGCAAGCCCGTTTGAAACTTTGCGATATATGATCGCCTGTATATCGCTCCCCATTAGCTTTACAAAAAACATAGTCTCGAGCGTTGCTGAGAGACTCAATCGAAATGATCTTCTTTTCCTTTTCATTCTGCATTCTCAATTCTACATTCTCAATTGCATTGAAGGCTTCTTCACAAATCGGAATAAATCTTTGCTTCCTTCCTTTGGTTGTAAAATTTTCATCACCAACAGTGATTACGCAATTACCTAAATCAATATTTTTCCACCTCAGATTAATAATCTCATCTAATCGCATTCCTGTATAGAATGCAAACACTACCACATGCCTCACGATCTCATTTTTTATCTGACCGCTGATAGCTGAAAGCTGATCGCTACTGATAAACACCGGCGCAAGTTTCTGTTTTTTTGGTAGCTTAACTTTGAGAAAATAATTTTCATTAACATAACCCCATTCAATTGCCTTATTAAATGCAGCTTTTAATGTCCTGAAATAAACTCGGTATCCCTCGCCTCGACTCGAAGAGGTGTGTCTGTTTACTTTTTGCTGAAGGTGTGATGCAAAATTTTCTATATTCCTCAATCCGATTGAACGAATTGATTTTTGTGCCCCGAAAAAATCAGTTAAGTATTTTAGTGTATATACTACAGAAACGTGGTATGCTTTCGATCTATTTTGTTTGATGAAATTGCAATATTCATCTGCAAACACTCGCAAAGTAACAATCTCTTTTTGATTTGATCCATTTAGCAGCGACAGAAGTATTTTTAATTTTTCGAGATCATCAACTGAAAATGCTTTTAGTATTTCGCTTGTCTCGTCCATTAGTTATTTGTTATTCTGTCCCTGTTCGTTCTCAACAATGAATTTTATTCTTAGTCTTTGCTTCTTTACCTGTATCGGCTCTTTAAGAAATTTTTTCCTCTCAGTCTGATCGATTATTGTTTCAGCAATCTTTTTCCGTTCCAGTCTTATTCTCTGAATTTCAACATCTCTTTGAATTTTCAAAAATTCTCGCAGCTCGTCTTTCACAGCCTGCTTTTCTTCATCCGTCAACTCTCTTACTGAAATTAGCTTCAACATACTATGCCTCATATGATTTGTGTTTCAGAATTATTTTCTGAGTACTGGTATCTGATTACTAATTACTGCCTTTGGCAATCCACTCATCGATCTCATCCTTAAAGAAGTAGAGCATCTTTCCTGTTGGCTTGTGATGTGGAATGATTTTCTTGTAGGTAAGTTTGTAAAGATAGCTTGGTGCATAACCGAGATAAGCGCAAGTTTCCTTAAAGGTCATTGGCTTATCTTGATTTTTCTTTAGAAGATTTTCTAAAGCATCAATTCTCTTAAGAATTTCTCTATTGTTCGCTTTCACTTTGTACCTCTCTGTTAATTGAAGCTCTGGTACAAATATGAAAAGCATTATCAACAAAAAGAATATATCCAACTTTATCTGACTTTACATCAAGTGCCATAAAGTCTTTTTTATTTTTGGCTATAATTAGCCAAAAACATTTAGGATATAATATCGATCAACATAAAGTTATATAAAGTGAGATGAAGGGATGAAATATTAGCAGCAAGACCGAAAAAGAAATTTCTTTTAGAATATTTCTAATGAATCCACCTGTGTTTGTTGTATTGTCAGTAAAATTTCTTTTTTGCGCTAAATCTTTGAAAGGATCGCCTTGTTGATTTACAAAGTGTTCTGAGAATATCTTGAACTTATTATTATCGTTTATCGCGCCTCTCTTTGCCAGTTCATCAACAAATATTGCAAAAGTGCAATCGCTGTCTTTCCATGAAAGGGGGGTTATTTCACCGTTCGCATTGCAAAAGCACTTATGTTTTTCACTACAGAAGTGAACGAGTATTTTATTCTTTTTATATTCTGGCAAGAATTCGTTCTGACGGAGTACATCAAATATTTTGATTAATGATTCTTTACCTGCCTTCCAGATAATTTTGTTATTTGTTGAGGTTTTTCCCGCACCGTTCCGTTTATCAATTTTTCTGTCTTTAATATCTGCTAAGGTTGAGTAGTATTGTAGTAATTGTTTTGCCTGTTCTAAAAACTCATTAAGCGGTTCGGTAAGAGTGTCGGTTATAAGAGTAACTAAATATTTTGAGCAATTTTCTTTGATAGTATTATTGTTTTGAAATGCTTCGGATACTTCTTGATTAAGATCGGGAGTGCAATTGCGGAATTCAATTTGTTGGATTGCCAAGTTTTTTAATCCATTCTTCAAATGGGGTATCCAATTACTGCACTGGAAGATTTCGAAAGATAATTTCTCAATTCTTTCTTCTATGTCTTCAATCTTTTCCAACCTATTTTGAAGTTCGTCAAAAGAAATGAATTGATATTTCATTTTTACCCCATACTAATGGGAAATAGTCAATGAATTAGCACACACAACTCCGTCTTCGATTTTTCTATGTATCTTTCTTTTTCTTTGGAGAGGATTATAACTGTAATTGTAGATATTCGATAAGCACTCGTGTAAGATGATGATCAATTTGTTCCAACAACTAAAACAAAATAATTATTTTCGTATAAAAAATCACATCCAAAAATAAAATATTCATTTCGCATATTTTTTACTCATTTGGAAAACAAGAACAAATCATAACCATGAGCGTTACACTATTCGAAGCGCATTTTAATTCCATTATTGGCTTACCTGTTGGTGAAGTCGCTCAAGAATCTTTGAACCAAAATCTCACTCCGGGAAGCGATGAGGATTATTTGAAAGAAAATTTCAAAAGAAAATTGAGAATGAAAAGATTGAATCGCTCTTTGAGTTAAACGGTCTTGGTTCTCCGCGTTCCGCAGAAGCGAACTTGAAGAACTCTTTCAAGAGATGAAGAATTTTGATGATAAGATTTCTTTTGTTGAGAACTTCAAAAAGAAAGACGAATTATTCAACGCAGCTTAAACGAAGCTGGAGAAATCCGGTTCTCTAATAATGCCCGGATGCTCAGGCACAAATTTTATATGTCATAGTTTTGTTTACTTATTCCGTTCGTTCACTTCGCTGCCACGTTGTGCATTAAATTTTGTTCCTTTATTTCCTTTGGTAAAACTTCGAAATGAATAAAATTTCTACCTCTAATGAATTATTTGTAATAAATTTTTCCTGATGTATATTTAATTATCGAAGAATTTGTAATTATCACAAGGATTTTCAAAAATGTATACCCATTGATGTAAGATACTTGAACAGAATGAAACCATATACTTGTTTAATTATTACACATATGATGCGGAAATATTTAAAAAACGATGAAAATCAAAACAATATATGCTTGGCATGTCGTTTGAATTAATAATAAATCTCAGGATAAATAATTTTGGAAAAAATTCGACTTAAGGTTACATCAAGTAAACTATTTGATGTAAATATTGTATTGAGTGATTTTACTTTTAAACCATCTCAATTCACTAGAAGTATATGTGAGTCTCTAAACCTAATGGAAAATGATAAGATGGGTAATATCTTAGACATTGGAACCGGTTCGGGAGTTATTGCAATTGTACTTGCAAAAATGGGATGTCGTAATGTTTTCGTTACTGAATTAGTACCGGAGGTTTTGGAGATAGCAAAATTAAATTGTTCATTAAACAATTCTAATATTAAAGAATTTATTTTATCCGATTTATTTAATAATATTCCGTCAAATTTGAAATTCGATTTGATTGTGACAAATCCCCCAGCTTACCCGATTAATTCAAACCTAAAACTAAATACAGGTATGGATGTAGCGGTGTTCTCTGGATTTGATGGACGGGAATATATTTTACGTTTCTTATCCTCTGTAAAGAATTATCTTTCTATTTATGGAAGATTTCTAATCGCCGTGCCGTCATTTCTCGATTGGACTTATATAGAGGACAAATTTAACGAAGATGAAATTCAGTATAGAAGTTTATTGTGTGAAAATTGTGTTTTGCCAACATATGGATATCCTAAGGACATATTCATAAATAATTTTTTATCACATTTTAACAAAAATTTCTATATAGTCAAGGAAAGTGGAAAAACAGATTACGAACCTTACCTAATTACTGATACCGGCCAGATTCAATTTAACGTCAAGATATATGAAGGAAGAATTAGGGAAAAAAAACATGACTGAGGATCCAAAATCGGCCATAATTCGTACAAGAAATTTAGAAGCATATTACGGTGCTAACTATGTATTGAAAGGAATCAATCTTTTAGTGAGAAGGGGAGAAATACTGTCTATAGTCGGTCCCTCCGGCGGGGGTAAAACAACACTCTTAGAATGTATTTCAGGGACCGTAAAAGATAAGGAGGCAATCCTTAAGGGTGATATAGTTATAAATGGGCAAGATTCGACTTCTATCGAACCTCAGAAAAGAAACATAGGGATGGTGTTTCAGGACTTAGCTTTATTTTATCATTTAACTGTTGAGGAAAATATCGCATTCCCGTTGAAAATTCGTAAACTTTCTAAAAAACTCATACGGGAAAAGGTCAACTCTATTTTGGAGCTTATTAAATTAACAGAAAAACGAAATTCAAAAATTAATAATCTTTCTGGAGGCGAAAAACAGAGAGTAGCCCTTGCGCGTGTGTTGGTTTATGAACCTCTAATTATTCTTATGGATGAACCACTTAAAGCTCTAGACCAAAATTTGAAATTATCTTTTATTAACGATTTATTAAATATTCATAAACGAATAAAGTTTACATTGATCTTTGTTACTCATGATCAATCTGAGGCACTGGTATTAAGTGATAGAATTGCTATTCTTGATAATGGAAAGATTATACAGGCAAACACCCCGGAAATTATTTATAAAAACCCTGATAACATTTTTACAGCAAATTTTTTTGGCGAATCTAATTGGAAGAAGGTTACAATTAATAAAGAGAGTAACAGTTGGAACTTTAATCAGATCGGGAATATTTTAACCATTCCCGATATTCCTGAATACGACAACTTAAAAGTACAGGATGAAAACCTTTTATGGATCCGTCCCGAAAATATTACAATAAAGAAAGATTCAGAACAAAAAGTTGATACTAATTCACAATTGATTTTAATTGGAAAAGTTATTGATTCATGGTTCTTTGGGAATATATATAAGATTAAAGTTGAAGTAGCAGAAGATGAATCACTATTAGTTAATTCTAAGGAATCTTATTCCATAGGGGAAAAAGTTTTACTAGTGCTAGATCATAAAGAAATCAAACTATTTACTTCTAAATAAAGAGGTGTATGATGTACCGAAAATATTTTTATTTAGTGTTTTTAGGATTTTTATTCTTATTTGCTGGATGCAATAAAAAGACTGAACCCGAGTTGACATTTTGTTCTTGGGGAGGTTCTTATCAGCAAGCTCAGAGTAAATCATATCTCCAGCCATTCGCACAGAAATTTGACATAAAAGTAAATGAAGCGAATTATTCGGGCGAATTTGCCAAATTGAAAGGAATGGTTGAAACAGGAAATGTAACATGGGATATCGTAAGTGTAACTCAATCTATTTTTACTCGTGGTGTTAAAGAAGGATTATTTGAGCCGTTAGACTTTTCTATTATTGATACGACCAATATGATGCCTGGCACTGTAAACAAATATGGTATTGCACATCTTCTGTTCTCAACAATTCTTGCATATAACAGAGACTCCTACGTTAATTCTAAAGTCCCATCAAACTGGAAAGAATTCTGGGATGTAAATCATTTTAAAGGGAAAAGAGCACTAAGAGATACACCAATTGGAAATCTAGAATTTGCGCTTTTAGCCGGAGGAACCCCATT
>JAGXSM010000175.1 GCA_018333725.1 Melioribacter sp.
ACAACAGCTTTTGGTTTGCGTGTACTACCGGATGTGAAAAGAATGAGAGCGGCGTTGTTTAAATCGAAACCGGTTTTTATATTTTCCGGAAAATGAGAGAGATTAAAATCATTAATCAACATTACACCGGGGGACTTTATAGTTCTTACTTTCTCCCGGTTGGATAAATCTGTTATTATAAATTTTGCATTTGTAAATTCCGTTTGATACTCAATCTCGTCAAGTGTGTTTCTGGTATTAATCAAAACCGGAATTGCACCGACCAGCCATAAAGCGTTAATTGTAAAAATAAATTCCGGAGAGTGTTTTAGTAAAACAGCAATTTTATCACCGGGCATTATTCCTTTTTGCATTAATGCTTCTGAGTATCGGGCTGATTGCTTGTAAAGGTAGGAATAAGAGAGCGATGACTCGCCATATATTATTGCCGGTTTCTCGCCGTACTTTTTACTTTGCTCCAGAAGCCAGTTTATTTTATTTGTAATAAAAGTCATAATCCAATTTCAAATTTGGGAGGGAATAATTTATAATCGAATTTAATTTCACCATTGCAAATCGGAAACGGATCATTAACAGTTTCATTCTGCAAATATTCTGATGTTGCCAATCCATGTGCATAGTTGTGTTTGGTAAGGGAAGCAAGAAATACGAGCATGCTTCGCCCAACCGCGGTTTCAAATGCAGATGAAATTATCAGGTTAACATTTTTTGTTTCTGCGAGTTTAATCATTTCTATCAGATTTAAAACAGATCCGGTAATCATCGGTTTGATTACAATGTAATTAAAAATTCGGTTAACAATATACATCTCCAGATCATCCATCGCAGTTGTAGGGAAATCCAGTGCAATAGGAATAGGACTTACTTTTGAAAGCTTTGTCATGCAATCGGCATTACTGCACGGGTCTTCGATAAATTGAATGTTGAAAGGAAATAATTGTTGAATGTGATTATAAGCAGTGTCAATATCCCATGCGCCGTTTACATCAAGACGCAGATTAATTTCTTCAGGGATATTTTCCCTTACTAATTCGATTATGCGGATATCATCAGTAAAATTATCGCGCCCAATTTTCAGTTTTATTGTTTTATAACCGGAATTAACATCTGTATGCACACGATTTAGTACCTCATCTCCATTATCAAGTGTTATCACCGCGTTTACTTCAACAACACTTTTGTTTGCCAAATTATGTGTTTTAGTTGCAAAACCGTCTTTTTGTTTTATTGCCAAACTAAAGAGAGCTTGTTCAAATCCGAAGCGAACCGATGGAGTAATCATTCTATCCGGAGAAATTTCATTCCATAATTTATTACTTAATTCAAACTCACCGACTGAAAAAAATTTAATGAGGTAATTGATATCTTCCTCGGTCTGAACAATGTTTTCTTTGCTTAAACCGGGCAAGGGTAAAACTTCGCCAATTCCTTTGTTCCCTTGATGATCAGTAATTACCAAGTGGAAACCGTTTCTTTCAATTATTTTATGTGAAGAGCTTATGAATGGTTTCTTAAATCCTACTTTGAATGGTTTGTATTTTATTTCTTTGATGGTCATAACAAGATACCGATTGCAAAAAGCAATCCGTATAATGCAGAAAGTTTTGCGGTCTGCTCTAATGTTTTATTTAATTCTTTACCGTGAAGTGTAAAGATCATTCGTATCAGTTTTATAGCAAGGGGTAAACTAAGAAGAGGCAAAAAAACTAATAAGCTTTGCTTATAAGTAAAGAATACAATCAATAGAATTGAATACGAAAGTATCATGAACAATACATACTGAATCCGGGTGAATTTTTCTCCCATTAGAACTGCTAAAGTATGTTTACCGTTCGATTGGTCTTCGAGGCGATCGCGGTAATTATTAACGACGAGAATATTTGTAATTAATGCGCCAACAGGAATAGATGACCAGAAAACAGTAGCAGTAATTTCCTCTGCCTGAACGTAATAAGTTCCAACCGTTCCAATCAATCCGAAGAAAAGGAATGAGGCCAAATCTCCAAGTCCGTTATAAGCAAGAGGGAATGGTCCGGCTGTATATGCTATGCCGGCAATAATTGAAATGACTCCTATTAGTAAAATTTCCCAACCGATTAAATAAACAAGATATAATCCGAGAATAAAGCTAAGCCCGAATGAGATTATCATTCCGGCTTTCATTTGATTAACCGAAATAATTCCCGAAGCCACCGCACGTTGTGGTCCTAATCGTTCCTTTTTATCTGTTCCGGCTAAAAAATCGTAAAGGTCGTTTACAAAATTTGTTCCTATCTGAATTAATATTGAACAGAGTAGTGCAATCAATGCTGCGGTTAGATGAAATTTATTATCATTAATGGCAATTGAGGTTCCAACAACAACCGGCACAAGTGCAGCTAAAAGTGTTTTAGGACGCGATGCTAATATCCATGCATCTAATTTAGAAATTGTGTTGGTAGTTGATGTAATCATATTCTTAAAAATGTAACAGGAAAATTTTTTTTATGAAAAGTATTATGGCACTCTTGGAAATTTTGTAAAGTCCGGTTTCCGTTTTTCGTTGTATGCGTTTTTCCCTTCCTGTGCTTCGTCGCTCATATAATATAACAGAGTTGCATTGCCGGCTAATTCCTGAATTCCTGCTTGTCCATCAAGTTCTGCATTAAAAGCTGATTTTAATAATCTTATTGCAAGAGGACTCTTCTCAAGAATTTCCTTTGCCCACTGAACACCTTCATCTTCAAGTTCTTCTACCGTTACAACTTTATTTACCAATCCCATTTCTAATGCTTCCTTAGCATTATACTGGCGGCAAAGGTACCAGATTTCGCGTGCTTTCTTTTGACCTACTATTCTCGCAAGATAACTTGATCCGAATCCGCCGTCGAAACTTCCAACTTTAGGACCGGTCTGACCAAATATGGCGTTATCAGCTGCAATAGTTAAGTCGCAGATTACATGTAAAACATGTCCGCCTCCAATAGCATATCCGGCAACCAGAGCAATAACAGGTTTGGGTATGCTTCTAATTTGTTTTTGCACATCAAGAATATTAAGTCTTGGAACTCCGTCTTTACCTACGTATCCTTTATTGCCTCTAATTGATTGATCGCCTCCGGAACAAAAAGAATATTTACCATCTTTAGCCGGACCGGTTCCTGTTAAAAGTATAACGCCAATGCTGCTGTCTTCCCGCGCATCGGCAAATGCATCATAAAGTTCCTGGGTGGTTTCTGGTCGGAATGCATTTCTTTTTTCTGGCCGGTTAATCGAAATTTTTGCAATCCCCCCCATCTTTTCGTAAATAATATCTGTGTATTCTTTTGCTTTTATCCAGTTGTACTTCATCGTTTACCTTTTTACGTGAATAGAAGTTAAAAAATTGTTGACTAATTTAGTAAAAAGCCCCGGGTTTTCTAAATGAGTATTATGACCGCACTTCTTAATAATTTCATGCTTTGAATCCGGGAGTAGTAAAGCCATTTTAGAATTCAGGTCTGTATATTTTTCATCTAATCCGCCGCTTATTAAAAATACCGGAAAATTAAACTCCTTTAATCTGCTCCAGAAGTCGGGCATCAAACCGGTACTGAATCCGGCAAGCATATTAGATAATCCTATAACACTATTTTTCATTCTTTGGTTCTTAAGTTCATCGCTATAAGAAATATCTTTAAGCGATTCAAAAAGAGGAATGTTAAACCAGTATTCAAGAAATTTTTCAATTCCTTCTGTTTTTATTTTTTCTGAAAGTAGCAAATCAAATTCAACTCTTTCTTTTCTCTGGTTAAAATCCTGAATACCGGCAGTACTGCTTTCTAATAGAGCACCCAGAATGTTTTGATTATATTTTGCGCAGTAGGAAATTACAGCTCTACCGCCCATTGAATAACCAACAAGTATAACTTCCTTCAAGCCGAGTATGCTTATTATTTTATTAAGCTGACAGGTAATTGCTGCGGTTGAATAATATCTCGGATTAATTGGTGATGATGATTTGCCATGACCAATCAGGTCAATTGCAACCGGAATAAATTGAGAAGGGAGTTTGTCAAAAATAAATTTCCAATCTTCGGATTGCCCGGTGAATCCATGTAAAAAAATGACCGGTGTTTTTTCTGATTTTAATTTCGATTCATCTACAAGCAGATTGAAATCAATATCGTCAATTTTTATTATCATTTATAAATTTTCCAACTTCTCTGGTTGTAATTTTCCAGAAGCGGGAACGATATTGAGAAGAGAGCTTTGCATTAGTTCTAATTTCGATAACACTTAGCTTCCCATTTTTAATCGATTTTTTAAGAGCAGCATTAAATTCTTTACTCCTGTTCACAATATAATAAATACCTTTGAATGCTTTGACAATTTTATTGAATTCAAGTTTCAATGGTGTCAAAAAATTTGTCCTGAAAATCTTTCCGAAACGGGAAATGGGCAATGAATGAAAAATTCCGCCACCGCTGTTATTTATCAGAATTATAGTAATCGGGATATTGAAACCGATCGAATTATAAAGCCCGTTCAAATCATGATAAAATGCTAAGTCGCCGGTTAATAAAAATGTTGGTTGTTTGGAATTAACCGCAATTCCCAAGGCGGTTGAATTAATTCCATCAATTCCGCTTGCACCACGGTTTGTAAATACTTTAATCTGTTTCATTGAACAGGATGAGAAAAAGTCTATATCCCTTATAGGCAGACTGTTGGATATCATTAAGTTGCATTTTTCAGGGAGAAAATTGAGAAGATCAAAAACTACTTTGCTTTCGAATGAATAATCCTTTGAACCAATGAACCTGTTTTTAATTTTATCAACCAACTTATTCATATTAATTAAATCATTAAGCCAATCATCATTTACTCTATTCCCGGTATATGTTGATAAAACTATTTTGCAGAACTTAACAGGATTTATTCTGATTACTTTTTTAGCAGTGAGGGTAGGATCGTTCCTATCGCCAAATTGATTTATAATTATTTTTTCAGAGCGGCTTTTTTTTACAAAATCGTGCATTTGATTGGATGTAGGTGCTCCGCCAAAAAGAATAATTATTTCAGGATCAAATTTTTTGCAAAACTCGTCTGATCTTATTAGCGCATTATAATTTTCAATTATGTTCTTATTAGAGTGAGCGCCGTATCTAAGTCCGGAGGAGCCATCTGCAAAAATTGGATAGCCAATTTTATCGGATAATTTCAAAAGTACTTTTTTAAATTCAGTTCCATAATTGTTGTAACCGCAAACTATTATTCCCTTTTTCTTTTTTTGAATCGAGTTTAAGAGCTCTTTTAATCCCGGTGTAATTACATCTTCATAACTTTGTTTTACCTTACCCTTAGTGAGTAAAAATATTTTTTCCGTCAGTTTTTTCTCAATAATATCTGTATAATTATCAGGTTCAAAAGGTTTATCGAACGGGAAATTGTAATGTATGGGACCCGGATTCCGGTCTAATGCTATTTGCAATCCCTTCTTTAAGTTATCTGTAAGTTTTACAAATCTCGAGTAATCAATCGTGGGAAGTCCGGTATCGTAAAAAAATCTTATGTGATTCTTAAAAATATTGTTTTGATTAATTGTCTGGTTAGCACCCCTGTTCCTTAAATAAGGCGGACGATCGGCGGTGCAAACAATCAATGGGATTCTCTGGTAGTAAGCTTCAATTATAGCCGGGTAAATTTCTGCAACTGCAGTACCGGATGTTGTAATAATTATACTTGGAGTTCGGGATTCTTTTGCCAATCCTAAAGCAAAAAATGCTGAAGACCTCTCATCAACAATAGGATACAAATTGAATTTTTTGCTTAATGAAAATGCCAGTGTAAGCGGTGTGCTTCTGGATCCGGGTGAGACGCAAACATTTTTTATCCCGTTCTCAATTAACTGATTAACACAAGTATTACACCACAAGATATTACGATTAATTTGCTGGCTCATGTTGAAATAAAGATAAAATAGATTTCAATTTCAATTCAGTTTCATAAAATTCTTTTTCCGGGGAGGAACCTTCAACAATACCGCATCCGGCAAAAAGCATTACTTTATTATTTTTAATTAATGCGGATCTAATAGCAACAGCGAATTCTCCAAATCCATCACCGCTATACCATCCTAATACACCTGTAAATAAACCTCTATCGTAATTTTCAAGGTTGTTGATTATATCCAATGCAGTTTCCTTTGGATCTCCACATACTGCCGGGGTGGGATGGAGTCTGTTAATTATTGATTTAATAGTGGGATCACCCGTTAGTGTTCCGTTAATTGGAGTCCACAAATGCTGAACATATTTTAGTTTTTTAATTGAAGGTTTGTCAAATTGAATCCCGTCAGCAAACTCCGAAATAGTATTGAGGATATACTCAACAACATTATTGTGTTCTGCAAGTTCTTTTTTATCATTTAGTAAAAATTCGGACAATTGATTATCGGCAGAATCTGTTTCACCACGTTTTACTGTTCCGGCAAGTGCTTCAGTTTCAATAATTTTTTTGTTGATTACAAATAATTTTTCCGGTGAGGCACCTAAAAATATTGAATTCGATTTTCTATAAATAAATAGATAACTAGCCGGATAATCATCCTTCAATTTGTTTGTAAGTAGAGTCAAATCGGGTGCATTAGTAATTTCACAATCCAGATATCTTGATAAAACTACTTTCCTGATATTACCCTCGCTTATTTTTTGGAGGGAGTGTTTAATCATTCCTTCCCATTCATCATATTTTATCTGGTTGAGAATTTTAAGCTTGCTTTGATTCTGGTTTTTAGTTTTACTTGAAATAATATTCTTCAACCGTTGCTCAATCTCTTCAATAATTATTGTGCCGGTTTTATTTTCTGTTGAATGGGAAAAAATAATCAGGTAGAAAGATTTTTCTTTTTGGTAAAAAATAAATTTTGGGATAAAAAATGTTGAGTGTTCAAAAGCTTGCCAGATAGTTTCAGCTTTGTTTGAAGGAAATTTTATCGAAACAAGAATTTCAGGAATTCTTTCCAGTTGAAAGTCATCTTTGTTCGAAATAAAGTTTAGATCTTCCAGCTGTGTGATCTCATTTATTTTCAATAGTTCATCAATTGCTAAAAATATCTCACTGGAATCCGGATTATTCCAGTAAAAACTACTTTCAGAATCATGGTTAATAAAGGAAAGTGCTTTACCAAAGAACAGTTCATCAATCGGTTGCACATAGACAAAAAATGAATTATTGGGATTCCTGAAGGACTTGAGTCTCGAAAAGTTAAGAAAATCAATCAATTTGGCGGTATTTAAGATCAAAATTTTATTCTGGAATTAATTACTTATTAAATATATGTTTTGGTCGGCAAGTTTCAAATTACATGAATTTAAAAACTGCTATGTTAAGAGTGCAGTAAATAAATAAAATTAATTTTTTATTAAAATTTACTTCCCTATTAAAAATTAATTCTTTAAGTTTATAAGTAGAATTAGTAAATATTCCCGGAGTCATTAAGCAAACATTAATCCAACAAAATAGGAGACTTAACTGATGCAAAGCCAGAAAGCTGAAACTGCCCTCCAGCTTTGGGACAGGCTAGCAAAAGTGCACGATAAGTTCCGTAAAGTGCAAGCAAAGCAAATGTTCGGTGAAAAACTGACAGCCCCTCAATTCTGCGTCCTAGAGGTGATTTATAAACTCGGACCAGTTCCTCTCAAAAAGATCAGCGAAGAAACAATGGTTACAGGTGCAAACATTACCTGTGTTGTTGATAACCTTGAGGAAATGGGATTTGTAAAACGGGTTCATTCCAAAGAGGATCGTAGAGTAATTACTGCTGAGTTAACTAATTCCGGAAAATCAAAATTAGAAAAGATTTTACCGGCATATTATGAGAACATTGCCTCGTTGGTTACTAAAATATCCGATAACGAGCAAAAACAGTTCAATAACATTCTAGGTAAATTAATGTGATATTGATACAATAAAGACGATTGAAACCCAATCGCCAAGCTCTATTTTTTCAATCATCACAAAATTATGAAGTTGGAATTTACTTACGATGTCTTCAGTATCAGATTTAAGGAGACCGGAAATTATCAGCTTACCTGTCTCCTTAATTTTAAATCTAAGGTAGGGTGCAATTTCAATTAAAATGTGCTTGTTGATATTTGCAACAATCAGATCAAAATCTTTTTCTTTTATTTGATGAATTTCAGCTTGCCTTATTTCCACCTTATCTTCTAATAAGTTAATTGCAACATTTTCTTTTCCATTTAATAAACACCATTCATCGTTATCAATTCCAATTGCATTTTTTGCACCTAGTAATACCGATGTAATTGCTAATATACCCGTTCCGGAACCTACATCTAAGACGAAGTCATTTGTACGAATATATTTCTCAATCATTCTTACCATCAGTTTTGTGGTTTCGTGCTCACCGGTGCCGAATGACATTTTAGGATCAATTGTTATTACTATTTTATTGCTATCAGAAATGTACTCTTTAAAAGTCGGTTTAATAACAATTCTATCCGTAATCTCTATTACTTTAATATTCTTTTCATAATCCTCATTCCAGTTCTTATCCTCAATTATTTCTTTCCGGATGGAGTATTCAGAAATCAATCGTTCACCTTTAGCAAATTCTAAAACCGATGTTATTTCTTCTTCCGAAATTGATTTGTTCGAATCTACAAATATCTTTAAGCCCAGTTCAGATTCATTAATTCCATCGAGATCAAACTGCCACATCATTCCGCTAATAAGTTCGTTATTTCTCGGGATTGTTGATATTGTATATTGAATAAATGTTTTCATACACTTAATTATTAAAAATTATCTCGCAAATTTTATCTTGAACCTCCCGCGCAACTTTTGAAGATCCCGTAAAATTTTGAATCATTATGGTAAATGCAATTAAATGGTTGGACTTATTTGTTAAATAACCGCTTAGATTGCTTACTCCACTTATTGTCCCGGTTTTTGCGTTCACTTTTTGAAATACGGGAGATTTTTTCATTCTATCTTTTAATGTTCCATCAATACCGGCGACAGGAAGTGAATTAAATAGTTTTGTGAAGGATTCATTACCATTTGAATGAAAATATTTTAGAAGTCCTGTTAATAATTCAGCAGAAATAAGATTATAAAAAGAGAGACCGGAACCATCTGCAATTTTGTACGACTTAGGATCCATGCCCAGAGTTGTAATTAAACTGTCTATTAATTTAATTCCTTTATCTGCCGATGCCGGTTTTCCAGAATATTTTAATCCCAGCGCTCTCAGAAGCATTTCAGCGCTCAGATTATCACTGTTCTTGTTTACATTTATAACTGTTGAATCAATCGTCCTGTTATAAGTGAAAATTTCTTTCGCTCCATTTTCAAGTGTAGAAATCTTTGTTTGACCGCTGAAGCCGATTTTATTTCTTTTAAGATTTTCTTTAAGTAGTGAAAGAAAATAATTAGTCGGGTCGAATATATTTAATATGGTCTCGCCGGGTTTTTCATTAATAGATAATTCACCGGTTACATTAATAGTGTTGCTGCGGTTTATCCAATCGCGTGTAATTTTTAATGCAGAGTTTTTTTTGTCGGTCATTATTGAATTGTTAGACACCGTAACAAAATTAGTTTCCGGAGTTGTAGTGATTAGTGCTGGTTTACTAAGGAAATTAGGAGAGTAGTTTATTTTAATGCAATTGTCGTTGATATTTAGAGCTGACAAATATGGTGAACTTGGTGTCGGATCATCATCCCACATCCATCCACTGCCCCAAAAGAGAGAGTCCATTGCAGAAATGTCTGCCAATAGATTGCCTCGAATTTCTTTAATACCGGAACTACGAATTTTAAAAATGAGAGTATCCAAATCGAGAAGAGAAAATTCAGGGTCTAAACCACCTACAACATAAAGATTACCGAACAAAATTGAATCGCGTAAGTCCCCTTTGTAATAAATCGATGTTGAAAATCTGTAATCGTCTAAAAATAAAATTGAAGCCGCAGTTGTAAGTAATTTTATTGTAGAAGCCGGGCGGAACAAAAGTTTTTCATTTTTACGGTATAAAACTCTTTGAGAGGTTAAGTCGTAAACATCAATTGCAATTTGGCTGTTTTTAAAAAAATCTGTAGAGATTACTTTATTAATCTCATTTTCCAGTTTTAATTTCTTCTGTTGAGGAAATGAATTTGCAGCAACAAATAAAAACAGAATTACAAAAAATATTTTATTTAGTGAGAATAATTTTTTCAAAAATATTCCCGCTCTCTAAAATCAACGCCTAATTGTTCATTTACAAATTTTTTGGCGGCTTCTGCATCAACCTGACTAAGTCCTACAATCGACATAACAACGTGAGTGTACTCTTTAGCTTTAATTGCAAAGTCGAGCATTTCTTTATGCATCGAAGGATCAACTCTCATGAGCGCTCCATATTGTTCGGCATCAATAGAATTCAGACTTATCGAAACCGTATCAATTAATCCTTTCAACTCCGGAGTAATATCCTTTTTATTAATAAAATTTCCATGTCCATCGGAATTCATTCTTGTAGAACCACCGTTTTCTTTTACATACTTTGCAATTTCTTTAACTACATCCCATCTAATAGTTGGTTCACCATATCCGCAAAAAACAATTTCTTTATATCGTTTCGGATCACCAATTTCTTTAATATAAACATCGGCTTCGGGTTCTTCCGATTTTTTCATTTTCAAATTATAACCGTTAATTACAGCTTCTCCCTTCCGGTCGCAAAAGACGCAATCGGCATTACATCTATTAGTAACATTAATATAAAGTGAGTTACCAATCTGATATGTGAAGCTAAGAGCAGGTTTATTTCCAATTCCAAACAGTTTATAAGCATTATACGATGTTGTAATAGCCACGTCTTCGGTCCTTAAATTATGAACATCTGCAATTGTTTCTGCTACAAGTTTTATATTAGCCGGTTCATTACGTTCTCCGCGGTGGGGAACAGGAGTCATAAACGGTGAATCTGTTTCGAGTAATAAGTTCTCAACGGCAATTCGGCTTAAAACTTTACGCAGGTTATCAGCTTTCTTAAAAGTAATGGTGCCGGGGAATGAAATAAAATGATGCATTTCAATCAGCTCCCGTGCATCTTCAATAGAACCGGCAAAGCAATGATACTGTGCTCGTAAACCTGAATCTTTATATTTTCTTGCGATGTTCATTATGTCGTCATTCGAATCGCGATTATGAACAATAATTGGAAGATTAAGTTTAAGAGCAAGTTTAATCTGCTCTTCGAATGCTAATAATTGTTTTTCTTTGGGAGAGAAATCGTAATAGTAATCTAATCCAATTTCTCCAATGGCAACAACTTTAGGATGTTTTGCGGTCTTCTCTAGTAAGGGAATTAAATCTATTGTAAAATCTTTAGTATCGTGAGGATGAATTCCAACAGTAGCATAAATAAAATCATATTTCTCTGCCAGTTCTATTGCCCGGGCAGAAGAAGCAAGATCTGTAGCCGGAACAATTATATAATCAACGCCCGAACTTTTTGCTCTTTCAATTACATCATTAAGATCACCGTTGTAATTCGGATAAAATAAATGTGCATGTGTATCAACAAACATTGTTTTCCTTTTCGTCAATCATATATAAATAACAAAATAAAATTAAATAACGTTCTTCTAATTCTTTGTTTCACCTAAAACAAATCCTGTTTCGCCAACTTCTGATGCAGTTCTTAGTATTCCATCAATTTCTTTCTTATCAACAATAGCAATCAACCCTATTCCAATATTAAATACCTTTCTCATCTCTTCGTCATTAATTGAACCGGTCTCTTGAATCAGTTTGAATATTGCGGGAATTTCCCAGGCAGACCAATCAATTGTAATTGAGAGGTTTTTCGGTACAACCCTGATTGTATTACCAATAATACCGCCGCCGGTTATATGCGAAAAAGCTTTCACATTATTTTTTTCTTTAAGACGGTTAATCAGCTTTAAGTACGATTTGTGAATTCTTAACAGCTCGTCCCCTAATGTTGTATCCAGACCATGCGGTTTATCATTCAGACTGAAATTTTCCAGAAGAACCTTTCTTGCTAACGAGTAGCCATTTGTATGTAATCCGTTCGATCCAAATCCGATAAGACAATCGCCGGTATTTACGTCGCTTCCATCAATAATCTTATCACGTTCAACAATTCCAACTATTGTCCCGGAAATATCATACTCATCTTCGGAATAAAGCCCGGGCATTTCGGCGGTTTCGCCACCAATTAATGCAACATTATTCTCCTTACATGCAATTGAAAATCCTCTTATTATTTGTTCAGCTTTTTCCGGAATAAGTTTACCGAATGCAAGATAATCCATAAAATACTGAGGTTCGGCTCCGCATACAGCAATATCATTTACACAATGATTTACTAGATCCTGTCCAACAGTATTGTGCCGGTTCATCATAAAAGCAATTTTAAGTTTAGTCCCTACACCGTCAACACTGGAAACAAGGATTGGATTTTTATATTTAAGAAGATCGATTTGATAGAAAGCGCCAAAGTGACCGATACCGGATAATACGTTTTTATTAAATGTCGATTTCGCCAGATCTTTAATCTTTTCAACAGTCTTGTCTCCGGCATCAATATCAACACCGGCACTTTTGTAGGTATTATTCATTTTATTAAAATCTGATTTTTTGTTTGCGAAATATAATCATATTTATTTATCTGAAACTTTTCGGACAGTTTTTTTGTCTTACGATTTGCCAGTTTTTACAATGGACTTAAAAAATGAAAAATTCCTTATTTTTTGATAACTTTGTGCCCGTTGTTTTTGAATATTAGAAAAATTTATGACTGAATATCAGCTAAAAGAGAGAGAAAAGGCGATTCTGCGGTTTATTATTCATCAGTTTATACTTACCGCAAATCCGGTTGGCTCAAGAAATATTTCGAAGAAATATAATATTGGGCTTTCGCCGGCCTCTATCCGGAATATAATGGCTGATCTTGAAGATCTTGGATACCTTAATCATCCTCATACATCTGCGGGAAGAGTTCCAACTGATAAAGGTTACAGAGTTTATGTTGATTCATTAATGGATCCGCCTAATCTGGAATCGGAAGTTAAATCGATTGTAAATGTTAACCTTAGTCAGGCTACTACAGAAACTGAAGATTTATTAAAAATAACATCGACAATACTAAGCAATCTTACAAACCAGCTGGCTCTTGTTACATATCCTAAGTTTGAACAGGCAATCCTGGAAAAGATTCAAATAGTAAAACTGTCATCCATTAGAATACTTGTTATTGTTACAGTTCAATCGGGATTAATAAGAACAATTACACTGGAAATAGATGCGGATGTAAATGAAAATCATTTATCAACTGTTCAGCAGTTTTTAAATGAAAGATTATCCGGTTTAAGATTTTCAGAAATCCGGTCAACATTCAATGATAGAATTAAAGATTTTAACAGCGATTCAGTTAGACCTATTATTAGAGTATTTGTAGAATCGGTTGACAGAATATTTACAGATATAAGCAGTGATAAAACAATTATTTCGGGAACTAAAAATATTCTTTCGCAACCTGAATTCGAAGACCACGAACAATTCCAGAGTGTTATAGAGCTAATTGAAAACAAGGATGTTATTATTCATATCCTCAATAAAAACAAAAATCAAGATATTGATCTTAGCATTTCCATCGGGAAAGAAAATCTGGATGAAAAATTATCGGACTATAGTCTTATTACTAAGGAATATAAAGTTGGCGATTTGAAAGGTACATTAGGAATTATGGGCCCAAAGAGAATGGACTATTCTAAAATTATTGCAGCAGTAGTGTATATTGCCGAACAACTAACTCACGAATTAACCAAACAAAGATATGAATTATGAAAAAGAAAAAAGAATCTATGGAAGAATTGAATAATAAAGATATTGAACAGGAAACCGAATCAGGTGTTAATGAGAATGATTCTAAAATTGAGATTGAAAGAAAATCATCAAGTGAAGAATCATCAAAAGAGGAATTGACAGCAGCACAACAGAAAATAAGTGAATTGGAAAATAATGTTAAGCAATTACAGGATTTGCTTCTTAGAAAAGCAGCTGAATTTGAAAATTATAAGAGGCGTACAGAGAATGATCAGATTAACCTGCTTAAGTTTGCTGCCGAACCATTTATAAAAAGCACGTTAATTGTTTACGACGATCTCGAAAGATCACTTAACCATGTAAATGATGATAACAGTTTCGACTCTCTTAAAAAAGGTTTGGAACTTGTTTACGAAAAGTTTACAAAAATTTTAGAATCCCAGGGTGTTAAGAAAATTGATGCTAAGGGAAAACAATTTGATGTAGACTATCACGAGGCATTGATGCAGCAGCCCAGCCCTGATGTTGATCCGAATACGGTAATTGATGTTATTGAACCGGGCTATCTTTATAAAGATAAAGTTATACGTCATGCAAAAGTTATTGTAAGCTCTGCCGTTAGTAACGAAGAAAGTAAATCAGAATAAAAAACGGGAACGATACTAAGCTTGAAGGATAAGAACTAAATGAGCAAAAGAGATTATTACGAAATATTAGGCGTTTCAAAAGGCGCTTCTCAGGATGAAATTAAAAAAGCATATAGAAAACTTGCCATGCAATATCACCCGGATAGAAATCCGGGTAATAAAGAAGCTGAGGAGAAATTCAAAGAAGCTGCCGAAGCTTACGAAGTTCTAAGCAATGACGAAAAAAGATCTAAATACGATCGATACGGACACGGCGGATTACGTGGCGGTCAGGATTTCCATAGCTATCAGAATGTAAATGATATATTCAGTCACTTCTCTGATATTTTTGGAGGCGCTTTTGGCGGTTCTTCAATATTCGATGATTTCTTCGGCGGATCAAATTCACAGAGAACCAGACAGAAACAATCCGGTACTCCCGGATCAGATCTTAAGATTACTCTTAAACTTACACTGGAAGAAATTTCTACCGGAACAACAAAAAAAGTTAAGATAAAAAAATATAATAAATGTGAAGATTGTAATGGAACTGGAGCTAAAACTACCGGAAGTTTTAAAACATGTTCTGTTTGTAACGGCACGGGAGAAATACGACAGGTTTCAAGATCCATTTTCGGTCAGTTTGTTAATATTGCGCCCTGTAATAATTGCGGCGGATCGGGTAAAATTATTTCTGATCCGTGCCAAAAATGTTCGGGAGACGGGCGTGTTAATTCTGAATCGACA
Source organism: Melioribacter sp. (assembly GCA_018333725.1). Taxonomy (GTDB): domain Bacteria; phylum Bacteroidota; class Ignavibacteria; order Ignavibacteriales; family Melioribacteraceae; genus DSXH01. The sequence goes on from JAGXSM010000175.1 coordinate 15,199, forward strand.
ATTAAAATAAATGTACCCGCAGGTGTCTTCGATGGAAGTTATATGACTATGCGCGGCGAAGGAAATTCCGGTAAAAACGGCGGTCAACCCGGTGATATAATCGTTGTCTTCGAAGAAGTCCGCCACGATTTATTTGTGCGCGATGGTGATAATATAATTTATGAACTGAATATTAGTTATCCGGAAGCAGTATTAGGAGCAGAAGTTGAAGTCCCCACGCTAAATGGAAAAGCAAAACTAAAAATTGATGCGGGAACTCAATCGGGTAAATTCTTAAAGATGCGCGAGAAGGGAATTCAGCATCTAAATAAACACGGTGCCGGTGATCAGCTGGTTAAAGTTAATATTCATGTTCCTAAAAATGTTACTTCAAAGGAAAAAGACCTATTGAAAGAATTACAAAAAATGCCCAATATTAAACCGGGTAATTAAAAACTTTTCCAAATTCGTTTTTTGTAAACTTGACTTCTCTATTTACTATTTTATCTGATGCTGAAATTAATTGGGGGGCGTTGATGAAAATACTTAATAAAATTTCCAACAAAATCGGTTTTACCGAAACAGAATCCAGAATCATATTATTTCTTCTTTCAACTCTCTTTGTGGGAATAATAATTAACATCATAAAAAGTAAAAGCGATAACCCGGATTTACTTGAGTTCGATTATTCAAAAGAGGATAGCACATTTTATAATGCTTCGATTAATCCTGCTGATGAGGACAGTCTCCAAAAAAATACGCAAAAAAGGGTTGAATCTAAGCCTGAACTTTCAGATTTTAGAATCGCTAAAAAAGAAAAAAACAAGGCATCGGAAAGCTTTCCGGCTGCTAATAAGTTAGATATAAATAAAGCCGGGTTAAATGATTTTGCTGAGCTACCGGGTATTGGAATAAAGACAGCTCAAAATATTATTGATTATAGAAACAGGATCGGAAAATTTAACAGCATTGATGATCTGCTTGATGTTAAAGGAATTGGAAAAGCAAAGCTCGAAAAAATAAAAAATTTTATTTCAGTTAAATAAATAACCTCTGGAGGAATAATAATGATTAAAGGTGAACCCTGGTATTTGCATTTTGTATTATACGCTATTATAGCTGTTTTAGCATTCGTATTAATTAAGGTTGCCTATCTAGATCCTAATGAAGTAATTGAACAAGAAAAATATTTTAAGCAGGAATCCAGATTAAGAATGTCTAATCTTCGCTCTGCAGAAAGATTATGGCAAACTAAATTCGGAAAATTTACAGATAATCTTGATAGCTTAATTACTTTTATCAAGACAGATAGAAGTGTTAAACAGGCAATGGAAGGAATTGATACGGTTACTAAAAAATCTACAAATCCTTTTGTTAATTTATCCTCCGGCTTATTTGAACCCGATTCTCTCTTCTTCAGCCCGAAATCCAGGATGAGATTTTTAGTTCAGGTGGATACTTCCGAAGTTGCAGATACTATTATCGATAGAAGAGGCCGAATTATTAAAGTCGATAAAATAAGAACAATTGGACAAAGATATTTTATCAGTTGTCCTGATGGTTATGGAACAATCGGCGACCTTAGAAGCGATGCTATGAAGAATACCGCTTCTTGGGAATAATGTAACTAATTTAATGCCGTTGTTTCAAAATCATGTTGGAATAAATTTAACCGAAACGAAATTACAGCTCGTTGAAATAAGTTATAAACAAAATAATTTTTGCCTGGAGAATGTAGATCAACTGGTTTTTAAAGAACCGGTTCTCCCAGATATTCAAGATGAAAAGTTGATCAACATTCTTCAGGATTCCTTCTCGAAAATAATTAATAAAAAAACCATTACTTCAAATTCCATTTCCTTTACTTTACCAAACAATTTCTTCCGGGTTTTCGAAGTACCTTATGATAATGCTTTAACCAAAAAAGACCTTATTGAACAATTAAGATGGGAAATCTCGATTCTCTTTCCAATGTACGACAGCAACGAATTCCATATTCAATACGTAGAGGTTAACAAATCCTCTGTTAGACCCGAAGACAAACTGATTGTATTTGCTTTAAGAAAGCGTATTGTGGGGGCAATTAATAAATTTTGTAAAGAGAATAAATTCGAACTAAAGTTTGTAGATAATGCACACCATGCATCGAATGCCTTTTTGCATCTGGATAGAGAATTGGAAAGAGAAGATATTACATTAAGCTTTTATATCGATCAGCATTACTCTTCTTTAGCGGTCTTTGAGGGATTATCACCATTTTATTTTAAGATATTTAATAAAAACGGTGCGGACTTTTTTGAGCAGCTGGAAGGTGCAATAGAAAAACTTGCAACACTTAATGTAAATAGAGAAAATATTAAGAAAGCTACTTTAAGCGGACAGACAGTAACGGGCGATTTCACGGATAATATTTCCAGGGTTCTTGGTTTAACTTTAATTAAAATTAATCCATTTGAAAAACTATTTGCCGAAGATGAAGTAAAGTCTAACCCTCTTTATTTATCTCAGTATAATTCATTTACTGCAGCAACAGGAATAGCAATAAGAATAATTTAATGAGAATAATCGGCGGAAAATTTAAGGGAAGAGTTGTAAAGTTTCCAAAGTCGAATCTTGTTAGACCGACTACGGATAAGGTGAAAGAATCACTTTTCAACTATCTAATACACTCAATTGATTTTGAGGATATTCTTGTACTTGATCTTTATGCCGGATCGGGATCGCTCGGATTGGAAGCATTAAGCAGAGGTGCTGCAGAAGTACATTTTGTTGAAAAGGATTATAATGTTTCCAGAGTTCTAAAAGAAAATATTTCATCGCTTAATGCAGACGAAAATTGTAAAATTTTTAGAATGGATGCAGTTAGATTTTCCAGAATGGAATGCAAGCAAAAGTACCAGATTATTCTTGCAGACCCGCCATTTTTCAAAAATGATATTCATAAAGTTGTAGAGAATGTAATGTCTAACAGGGTTCTTGATAATGATGGGTTAATGCTTGTTGAGCGATCAATTCAGACAAAAGCGGAAGATGAAGAGAATTTTAAATGCGAGGCATTTAAACGAATGGGTGATAGTTTGATTTATCAATTCAAGTATTAATGGAAATTTAATACTATTCATTGGTAAATTAATTTTATGAAATATATTTTAGAGTAGAAATTTAGGAGCAGCAATTATGGCAAAAGTAATCTATCCCGGAACTTTCGATCCGGTTACAAATGGTCATCTTGATATTATTAAACGCGCAATTGAGTTATTTGAAGAAGTTATTGTTACTGTCGCTAAAAATCCTTCCAAGACCTGTCTTTTTACAATTGAAGAACGTGTAGAAATGCTGAGGGAAAGTTTAAAGGGTTTCAACCGTGTAAAAGTGGACTGGTTTGATGGGCTTGTAGTTGAACATGCCCGGAACGTTGGCGCTGTTGGAATTATTAGAGGATTAAGGGCAGTGAGCGATTTTGAATACGAATTCCAGATGGCATTAATGAATAGAAAACTTGCCGACGATATTACAACAATTCTTTTGATGCCGCATGCACGTTATACATATCTTAATTCTACTATTGTGCGTAACCTGGCTCAATTTCAAGGTAATGTTTCTGAATTTGTACCGGCGATAGTTAATGAAAAGTTGAAAGATAAATTCAGTTCAAAATAAAACCCCGCTAATGCGGGGCTTTAAATTAAACCTTACTCACAATTATTAGAATTACATTTCTTTTTCTGCAGTAAGTGGTCTGCCTTTAATTAGGAGTCCATTCTTCACATGCTCTCTGGATATATAAATAATTCCTTCTTCATTATGTGGTTTACCAAACCGGGAATGGAAGGATTTTAATCCGCCTAAATATTTTCTTGCATCGGTAACATAAACCAGGTCTCCCTCTTCTGCATACATCTTATTCATATCATGCTTAGATAAATTAATAAAGTCCTCATCATCTTCTCTCAATTTCCAATTTACTTTTACTATGTCGCCTTCACGTTCGTTTAGTTTAGATCCTTTGAATAATTCTTTTGCACGATGGATCGAACCGGCTGTTAATCCTTCGGTTTTTATTACAGGGTCATACTTGATGTAATATGTTGAAATTAAAGAAATCATTAAGGTCATAAATAAGGATGCAATAAATAGAAATTGCACTCCGCCAATATTAAAAATCACCATAGAAAAAATCATTGATGATAGTATAATCATCGTTACAATTATAAGGTTATGACTTGATCCTTTCTTAATTCTATTGGCAATACTGATAAACTGTTTCTGTAGTAGTGTTACTATTACACCAACAATAAGGCAAACAAGAGTATTATAAAGTGCTCCTATGTAAGTATATGGATGGACAGGGTCCATTGGTGTTCCATGATCGAATGGAGAAATTAAAACACCGGGATAATATGCACCAAGAATCATTAATGAAATTCCACCAATTACTGTTGCAATTACACCGGCTGGAGTAAACTTTTTCCAGAAGACACCTAAAAATATTGCTATAACCAGCGGGGGAGTTAATGTTGAATGGAAATATCCATGCGCTTCGTAAACTGTGGGATAAGAACTGAAAGGAATTACGGCTAAAACACCAAGAACAGTAAAAGCAACAGTGGCAATTCTTGCAACAAGCAGTGCCCGCTTTTCATCCACCTTATCATTTTTATTTCTTTTCTTCAACCAGACTTTAATCGGGCCATAAACATCATTAACATAAACAGCCGAACACGCGTTTAATAACGTATTAACCGTTGACATTAAAGCGGCTGCAAGTGACGCAATAACAAATCCGAAAATTCCGGGTCCCATTATTATGTTTGCAACAACAACAAAAATGAAATCCGGTTGAGTATTAGCTGGAATAGGAGAATTACTCAACATAGACATTGCTTTGCCAATCCAGCCCCCTCCGCTTACAACTATTGCCGAAACAGGAAGCATAAATAAAATATTAAATACGGCTGCTTTTCTTCCTTCATTAACACTTTTAGCCGACATAAATCTCATTATCAAGCCCATATTCATAAACAAAAATCCAATCGAGCCGGCAATTCCATCTTGCCAGAATATTCCAACAAAATTAAAATCAGACGGTTTATTAAAATGTGCTAAAGGAAGTTTCCAATCGGTTGGTAATAAATTCCAGAAGGTATGCCATCCGCCTACGTAATCAATTCCAATTATAAACACCATTAATCCGGCAAGCAGAAGCATAAATCCCTGCACAAGATCAGTAAATAGAACTGCTATCTGTCCCCCAAAGGTTGTATAAGCACCCGTTACAAATGCAATTACAATTATTAATCCCATCAATGTTATATTTATTTCAATACCAAATAAATTTATTGATGGAGGCATAAGTGGAAGAATTGCTTTACCCATTGTGAGGAATCCAATTCCAATATAACCTACAAGATATAGAAGCTGTAAAATAGTTACGAAGAACCGAGCAGAAGGACTAAATCTCTTTTCGAAATATTCCGGGATTGATCTAATTTTTGAATATATTACAATCGGAAGCCAGCCGAACATGAAGAATGGAATGAAAAACCAGTCATTCATATAAGTCATAGAAGAGGAAAAACCATATTCCCATGCTTTAGCGGAATACTTAACAAAGCTATGACTGCTAACGCCGGTAGCAACAATTGACATTGCAATTAGCCACCAGGAAAATCTTCTTCCACCGAAAAAGAAATCTGTTGTGTTATGGTTATACTTACTAAAGTAACTTCCGAATAGGAGAATAGCTACAAGATATACAATCATTACAACCCAGTCAGTCTGGGTTCCCATAGTGTGTAATCTATCCATGTTAATTTACCAATAAAGTGCTGCAATTATTAATATGGCGTGAATTAACATAAAATAGAAATATCCGAAGAACATTACCTTCCACCAGAAACGGTGTTTTTTTTTGCGCATGTCAATTCCTTTTAATTTTCGGATTAAAATCATTCCGGTAAAAAAGAAAATTCCACCGACGCCATAAAGATAAATGAAAGGAAGCCAGGTGTTAAAGAATGAAGGCATGTGAGTTGTCCGTTTCTTGAATACAATTAATAATTAATACCGGCGGAAAATTTAAGGGGTGGTAAAATGATTAGCAAATTAAATTATTTTTAAATTTACGTGAGCTAAATAAAACTACATTTCCTTTTCGGCCGAAAGTAACTTTCCTTCGATAAATAATCCGGTAAGTTTATGCTCTTTGTTAATATAGACTATTCCATCCTCGTTGTGAGGTGTTCCGTATTCTGAATGAACTGATTTAAGTCCACCGAGATACTTTCTTGCATCGGAAATGTAAACCAGGTCGCCGGTTTCAGCGGCCATTTGTTTCATATCGTTTTCGGAAAAATTAACTGTATTATCATCGCCTTCTTTAATTTTCCATCTTACAATAATCTTTTTACCTTCTCTATCGTTTATCGGCTTTCCTTTAAATAATTCTTTTGCCTTAGCTATTGACCATGCAGTTAATCCTTCTGTATTCTTATATTCATCGTATTTAACGAAATATGTAATTGATAATGATATGAATAAAATAAGTACTATAGATAGCAATAAAGCAAATGTAAAAGGAAGGAGGTCGAAAACAATTGATACAAAGATTACTGTAATTATCGTATTTAGTAAGTAGAAAATTTTATTATGATATTCTCGGGTTTTAATGAAGTCAACAATTTTTTTCTGGTAAACAGTTGTTACCGTAATAAAAACACCTACAAAAGAACAGACAAATAAATTGTATAATGCTCTTATATAAGTGTAAGGATGTTTAACGTCCATTAATGTCCCGTGATCGAACGGAGAAATTAATGCAGCCGGGTAATAATTACCGAGTATCATTAAAGCAACACCGCCAACAAAGGTTGACATTACTGCCGCCGGAGTAAATTTTTTCCAGAATACTCCAAGGAAAATTGCGACTACTAATGGTGGTGTAAGTGTTGAATGGAAAAATCCATGTGCTTCATATACTGTCGGGAATTTTTCAAATATAAGAACCGATAGAACACCAAGTGTTGTAATAGCAATAGATGCTATTCTTGCAGCCGATAGTTCTTTTTTATCATTCTCTTTTTCCGTTACAGTAATTTTCTTTTTGATGTATTTCTTAATCGGTCTGTGAACATCATTTATATAAATTGCAGCAGTGGCATTAATTAAGGTATCTACAGTAGACATCAATGCAGCAGTAAGGGCAGCCATTATAAAGCCGAAAACACCCGGATGAGATACTAAATTTGCTACTACAACAAATATCTGATCCGGAACTGTATTAGGTGGAACTACATCGGGCTGGGCAATAGAAACGGCTTTTCCAATCCATCCGGCATTGGATACAACGATAGCTGAGATCGGTAGCATTGCCAGAATGTTAAAAGTGGCGGCTTTTCTTCCTTCATTTACACTTTTGGTTGCCATAAACCGCATTACAAGTCCCATGTTCATAAATAAAAATCCTACTGAACCTGCAATCCCGTCTTGCCAGAAAATTCCAACAAAATTAAAACTGGGTGGATTATTAAAATTTGCAAGAGGTAATTTCCATTCAACCGGTAATAGATCCCAAAAAACTTTAAATCCTCCAATGTAATCCAGACCAAGTACAAACAATAAAAGTCCAGCAAACAGCAGAATAAATCCTTGTAATAAATCTGTGAAGATTACAGCGGTCTGACCGCCAAACGTTATATAAATTCCAGTAATAATTGCGATAACAATTATTATCCCCATTAAGGTTATGTCAAACGTTTGTCCGAATAGTGTGAAATGTTCAGGTAATAAAGGCTGGGCAGCTTTACCGAGTGTTAAAAAACCAATACCAATATAACCTACCATATATAATACGAGAAGTAACGTTGCAAGAAATCTTGCAGAAGGACTGAACCTTTTTTCAAAATATTCGGGTATAGAGCGGATTTTAGTATAAACAATAATTGGGAGCCATCCGAACAAAAAGAACGGGATGAAAAACCAATCATTCATATAAGTCATTGATGACGAAAATCCATGTTGAAAACCCATCGCAGAATATTTAATAAAGCTATGACTTCCGACACCAGTTGCAACAATAGAAAATGTAATTAGCCACCACGAAAACCTTCTTCCACCAAAAAAGAAATCCTGTGTTGATCTATTATATCTTCCAAAATATGCTCCGAAAAGCATCACAAGAAGAAAATAAACCACCATTACAATCCAATCTGTTGTAGTACCGATATTATGAAATTTTTCCATAGTCTTATAAGTATAATGCTGCAATAATTAAAAAAGCATGTAAAATAAAAAAGAAGATAAAACCGAAAATCATAATTCTAAACCATCGGCGATGCCTTGGGGTATTCCTATTTAATGCCCCACTCTTTACGGCTATTATTAAACCGGTCGCAAAAAAAATTCCTCCAACCATGTAGAGATAAAGAAAAGGGATCCAGCTATTAAAAAGAGATGGCATACATTACTATTTTTTAGTGCCCAAGTTATATCTGTGGAATTATTTCTGCAACAAAAATCGACTTACAACACGCATACAACCATCAATTTTAGTTTCAATTAAATTTAACTCACTATTTTGATTCCAATCTTTACACTTATATTCAAATTGCATTTGAGCCCCCATGTATCTAAATTTAGCGCCTAAATTTTCATTTTTTCTTAATTGGAGGTCGTTTTATATGGCTATGATGGCCAAGATGAGGAGTTTAGCTCCGTGGTTTATAATATTGGTTGGCGGTCTTTTCGTTCTATTTATGGTTATTTCAGATTCCAACGTACTTGATTTTGTAAGACAGCAAGCACAAAATGTTGGATCGATTAACGGTGAAGAAATAACATATCAGGAATATTCTAATCTGGTTGAACGCGCAAAGCAGAATCAGGAACAAATGACCGGACAGCAGATAAATGAAACCCAGATGGATTTTTTCCGCGATCAAGTATGGGATGCATTAATCATCCAGAAAATGCTTGATAAAAAAGTTAAAGAATTTGGTATTGTTGTTACCGATGATGAAATTAAAAACGAAATATTAGGTCCTAATCCTCCTCCTATGCTTCGTCAGCAATTTACTGATTCAACGGGTAATTTTAACCGACAACTTTATGAACAGGCACTAAGAGACCCAAGAAATAAAGAAATTGTTATTGCTGTAGAAGAGCAGATCCGTCAGCAGCTTATTCAACAGAAATTACAAAATCATCTTTTTGCTTCTGTTACTGTTAGTGATGAAGAAGCCAAAGAGAGATTTGTTTCCCAGAATATTAAAATGAAAGCCAATTATATTCTTATTGATCCTAATACAATTCCACAGGATCAATTGAAGGTTACAGATGAAGATCTCAAAAAGTTTTATGATAAGAATCTTGATAACTACAAAATTGAACCCTCAAGAAAAATTAAATATGTACTTTTTAGAAGACAACCTTCTCAAAGCGACTCGCTTGGTGTAAAGAAAAATTTGGAAGCCATTGTTACAAAAGCAAAAGGTGATACTGCTTCATTCAAATCCTATATAGAAATTTATTCCGATAAACCTTATTCAAAGGACACGTTAAATATTTCATCATTACCTGTGGAAGCAAAGGATGCGATCGTAAAAGCTAATAAGGGAGAAATTCTTGGTCCATTCTCAACTTTTGATGGATATGTCGTTTTTCGATTTATTGATAAAGTTAAATCGAAACAGGAATCTGTGAGAGCTTCGCATATACTTATTAGAGCAACCGGAAATGATAGCGAAGACTTTAAGAAAGCAAATGATCTTTATAACGAAATTATGAAGGGTGCAAGTTTTGAAGCTACCGCAAAAGCAAATTCTCAGGACGGCAGCAGCGCTAATGGCGGAGATCTTGGCTGGGCATCAAGAGGTCAGTGGGTTAAAGAATTTGAAGACGCAGCTTTTAATGGTAGGATTGGTGTCGTTCAAAAACCGGTAAAAACTGTTTTCGGCTACCACATTATTAAAGTAACCGGAAGATCGAGCGAAGATTTTGTTGTAGAAAGAATAATTAACAAAGTAGAAATTTCTGCTTCAACAAATGATAAACTTTTCCAGGATGCATCGGATTTTGCATACATTGCTAATGAGAACAGTTTTGAATCCGAAGCAAATATGTTGAAGTATAGTGTAATAGAAACTCCTCCTTTTACAGAAGATGCTCAGGCAATTCCCGGTGTTGGAATTAATGTTGCACTTGTAAAATGGGCATTCGATAATAAAGTTGGAAAAGTTAGCGAAGTATACCGCGTTGCTTCCGGTTATGTTGTTGCAACTGTTTCAGAAGTTATTAAAGCCGGATTTAAGAAATTTGATGATGTTAAAACACTTATTAAAAATGACGTTTTGCGCGAAAAAGCATTTGTTAAAGCGATGGAGTATGCTAAACAGATACGCGATAAAATCGGTGATAATGGCGACGGACAAATTGCAAAATCAATCTGGTATGCCGCTCGTGTAGATTCTGCCGGTGAATTTACAACTAACGGTAATGTTCCGGGTATTGGTCGGGACTTTGCATTTACAGAATATTCATATAAAGCGGACTTAAATAAATGGTCGCAGCCGGTAAAAGGAACAATTGGTGTATATCTAATCAGTTTGAAGAACCGAACTCCATTCGATAAAGCTTCTTTCGATTCTCAAAGACTCTCTATTAAAAAAGAACTGCTTCAACAGAAGAAGAACAATTATTATAATACCTGGATTCAGGAATTGAGGAAAGAAGCAGACGTAGTAGATAACAGATACATGTTCTACAGATAAGACTTTAAACCAGTCTTGATTGTAAAAACTTTCAAGACTGGTCTATTCATTTTCCCCCTTTGATTTATAAAACGATTTTCTATATTTCCTTCCAATAATTATGAAACTCAAATATTACTCTATATTATTTTTTATTCTCCTGTTTTGTAAGGAGAACCTTTCGCAATATAACGGAAGCGATTTCAATTTTTCGTTTAACTATAATTATACTACTACATCAAAATTATATCTTCAGCCGAATTCCGCAGATCCGGTTTTAAGAACCGAATTCGAAAGTCTTGATGGAATCTACAATCTTTCCTTTGAATTTAGATACCGTCTGTTTGAGCAAATGATAATTGGTATTGGAACCGAGTTTATTAGAAAATCCTACACACATCGTAATTTTATTTTAGAAGGAAATCGTATTGATATTAATGAAGGATATAATTTAATACCTGTTGAACTCAACCTTTATTATTTGCTTCCATTCTCAACAGAGAGATTTAAGTTTTTTATGGGCGGGGGCGGCGGTGTCTATTTTGGCAGTCAGATCCGGGAATTTGGCGATGTAGAATTTGTGAATGACGGCGGGAAAATCGGTTATGGTATTAATGTCTCTGTCGGTATGGATTATATTGTAAATGAATTGATCTCGGTACGCGGACAGATGCGTTTTAGAGATCCCGAATTGATTATGAAAAGTAAATATTCCAATTCTACAGTAAACTACAAGGGAAATTCTTATTTGCTTTCTGATAATGTTTTTACTACCAAAGTAAATATTGACGGATTAACATTTACAATCGGGTTGACAGTTAGTTTTTAGCATTTTACTCTTTACAATTCTCCAAACTTCATTATTTTATTAATCATATTTTAGATAGAAAAGTAAAACACGGTTGGATATGCCGGATAAAAGAATTTACCTAACAGGATTTATGACAAGTGGTAAGAGTACGCTCGGACCAATTCTGGCAAATGTACTTGGGTTAGATTTTTATGATCTTGACAGAGAAATTGAAAAAGTTGAGAATCTTATGGTAGTTGAAATTTTTGAAAAGAAGGGGGAACAGTATTTCAGGGAAATTGAAGGGAAAATATTAAGGGAGTTATCGCATAAAAGTAATATAATTATTTCATTAGGCGGCGGGACTATTACGAGTAAAGAAAATTATGAGCTGATGAAATCAGCGGGTAAAATTGTATATCTTAAAGTATCACCGTCAAATCTTTACAGACGTCTTAAAAATAAAACCGACCGCCCGATTTTTAAGGACCTGGTGTTAAACGAAAAACCACAGGAAGATTTTATTCAAAGAATTAAAGAATTGCTGGAAAAAAGAAATGTCTATTACGAAAAAGCAGATCTGATAATTAATACTGATATTAGTCCTATTGGTATTACTGTAGATAAAATCGCAAAAAAAATTTTAGGATTATTCAATGAAAAAAATTGATGTTGTTGCAACAAGCAAATCATACCCGGTCTATTATGGAAAAGGGATATTTTTAAAGCTGAAATTTCTTATTGATAAAAACCGGCTTAACCGGAAAATATTCATTGTTGTAGATGAAAATGTTTATAGCCATCACACAACCCGAATAGATTCATTTATTTCTTCAATTGATTTAAAAGTATGTCTTTACAGTTTTAATGCAAACGAAATAAATAAATCCGCCGCACAGTTGAATGATATCTATTCCTCACTAATTGAAAATGGATTTGGTATGGATACATTAATAATTTCAATAGGCGGCGGAATAACAGGCGATATTGCCGGTTTTGCAGCTTCAACTTATAACCGCGGTGTTCAAATTATACATGTACCAACAACTCTATTAGCAATGGTCGATAGCTCTATTGGAGGTAAAACAGGAATTAATTTTGATTCAACCAAAAATATTATAGGTACTTTTTATCAACCCGAGTTTATTCTTGTTGATACCGACTTTCTTAAAACATTACCAGAAGAAGAATTTATTTGTGGATTAGGTGAAATAATTAAGTACTCATTCCTTACAGGTGGTGATTTTCTGAAAAAAATAAAAAGGAGCTTGTCCAAATCTCTTAAGCTTGATACAAAACTTCTTCTTAACTCAATTGAAACCTGTATAAAATTCAAAGCCGGCATAGTTGAAAAGGACGAAAGGGAAACACACGGTCTTAGGAAAATTCTAAATCTTGGTCATACTTTTGCCCATGCAATTGAAGTGGAACGGGGATATACACTTAAACATGGACAGGCGGTAATACTTGGTTTAACATGCTCTCTTTATTTGTCCAGAAAGCTCGGTATTATCAATGAAAAGCTTTTAAGAGAGTATCTTTCTCTTTTGCTTAAGACTAAAGATCGGATAAATCTAAACTTTTTCTACGCGATGAAAATTTATGAGATAATGAAGCGGGATAAAAAATCGGTAAACGATAAAATTAAATTCGTACTTATTGTTGAAGCCGGAAATATTTTGGTTGATGTAGAAGCTCCGGCTCATATGGTGCTTGAATCAATTAATAATGGAATGGATCATTTTCTGGTTAACTGAGTTTATGACGACTTTTTCAGTTATTCGTAATAATATTTTCAAAGTGATAAGCATGAAAATGTTCGTGATCTTGCTAATGCTCTTAATTCAATCTACTATTATTTCACAGATTGACCGCGAAACACGCGCAGTGTGGGTAGCAACAAATTACCGTCTCGATTGGCCTCCACCAACATACGACCAGGAAAAACAAAAGCAAGCTCTTGTTAGAATTTTCGATAACATCAAAGAAAAAAATCTTAACACGGTTTACTTTCAGGTAAGAAGCAACGGAACAGTGCTTTTCAATTCCTCTTATGAATCATTATCACCATACATTACAGGTAAGGTCGGCGGAACCGCATCATATGATCCGCTAAAATTTGCAATTGAAGAAGCACATAAGCACGGTCTGGAAATACACGCATGGATTAATACAGTGCGGTGTTTTACCGGTAACGAATCAACCACATTAAATAATCCTAATCATATTGCACAAAGAAAACCGGAATGGGTTATTGAAGATATACGTGATGGTGTTAAATCCTATTGGCTGGATCCCGGACTTCCGGAGGTTAGAGAATACATTTCAGACCTGATTGAAGAAATGGTTCGTAATTATGATATAGATGGAGTTCATCTCGATTTTATTAGATACCCGGGCAAAAATTTTGATGACGCTTTTTCGTATAATGTTTACGGTAACGGAATTCCTCTTGATGACTGGCGTAGAAATAATATTACATCTCTTGTTGAATCGATAAGTAAAAAAGTTAAAAGTAAAAAACCATTTGTTAAAGTTGGTGCTGCACCAATCGGAGTATTCAAAAATCAAAATGGTATGTATGGCTGGGAAGGTTTTACTGAAATTTATCAGGATTCCCGTGAATGGCTTAAACGCGGTTTGCTCGATTATGTAGCTCCACAAATTTACTGGTCGCTTTCAGATAACACACGATTTGATCTACTGGCAAAAGAATGGGTTGAGAATTCTTTCGGAAGGCAAGTTGTTCTTGGAATTGGTGCTTACAAAGAAAATATTAAACCTGAAATTGAAGAGATGATTAATTATTCCAGAATTATTAATGCCGATGGTGTTGCTTTCTTCAGGTATTCAAGTATTGCCGATTATCATTTTAAAAATTTCCAGTATAAGGTTTTACCTACATTAATGAGCTGGCTTGGTGGAATTTACCCGGAGCCTCCTTCGGGACTGGAAGTAAAGGTATCGGATTCCGGAGACGGCAAGTTTTTATTCCAATGGGAAGTAGATCAGAAACAATCCAGGGACAGCATTGCATATTTCGGATTATACAGTTTGCCTCATCCGGCGGCTGAACTATTACCCGATTATATGCTGGATGTTATTCCTGCAAACCAGAATTCATATTCGCTTACAATTGATAAACCCGATAGAGTAAATTACTACTTTACACTAAACTCAATCAGCAAATTGTGGAATGAGAGTATTGAATCCTCCAATGTAGTTGCTCTTCAATTTGATCAATTAAAATATTTTCTGAATGACACTAATGATTTGAAACCTGTTTTAGAAAATAATGGAGAAAATAGCTATATGTTATTAATCTCTTCGGCTATTACCCAGAAAATAAGTCTGATTGGTTTACAGGGCAGTTCTTCAGAATTCATTTTAGAAAGCCACCTGCAGCCGGGTCAAAATATATTCAGCATCAATAAAGATTTGAAATTATACAGCTCTCTTAAAATTAATTATACTCTTAGTGGTAGAGAATTAGAAATTAAGTTTTAGATTTTTTTCTTACAAAAATTTTTTAAACCATTCCTTCCTTTTTTTGTTTACTTCTTTCCTGTGGGATTTTAAAAAATGATCTCCATTTTCAAAAAGAACTAACTCATGTGGATGGTTTAATTCTTTTAATTTTTCTGCAAGGTCAATAGAATCATGCACAAGAACCCGGTCGTCTGCAGTACCGTGTAATAATAGCAGTGGTGTTTTTCTTGTAAGTTTATCGGGAAAGGTAATAATTGATCGCGATTCACATTTTGTGCGGAAATTTTCAGTATCAGCTTTACCCATTGTCAGTTCATAAAGACGTTTCATAAACTTACTTTCCTGAGAATTGCAATGAAGGTTTGCTATTCCCCCTATAACGATAGCCGCCTTAAACAAAATGGTTTTAGTTAACGAAAGATAGGTCATCATTCCGCCGCGGCTCCATCCTTCGATTCCCCATTTTGATGTATCGGTAAATTCTAATTCATCAGCCAATGGAATTAAGTTTAGCACGTCATTTACATCAGAACCCCCGAATTCATCTTTACCCTCACCGCCGGCATTACCCCGGTATTGAGATGCAAATACAACATAACCCCAGCTCGCAATCTGACCAAATATACCGCTTGCGTTAAATTCATCAATAGATCCGGCATTTCCTATTCCGCCTCTGCACCAGATTACACATGGATACTTTTGCGATGTATCATGCGGATAAGCAATGTAACCTTTCACTTTAAGACCGTCGGATAAGTAAGTGATTTTTTCAACGGTCGTTTTATCGATGGTATCATCACCCCAACCGCTTTTTATCATTTTTTGCTGAGCTGGATTTAACTCGATAAATCTTCTTTCTATTATTTTTGACAGCATTTTAATACCCTGAAAAATTCTTAAATTTCATTTGCAACTTTATTTATTTTCTTAGAGTACAAAAGGGTAAACTATTTTGACAAATTTAAGGTGGTTTAATGACTAAACAAAAAGTGAAAAAGAATAAGAGTAATGAAAGGAAAAAAAATCTATTTGTACAGATTACTGTAGTGATAGTACTTCTTGGCTTCGTTGTATATTTCATCCTTTCAAATTTTATACTCAATCAGCCGTCAGCAACTAATAGCGATTTAGAGAGAGCAATGAAAAATAAAATGACCTACACATTTCAGAAAGAGGGTGAACTTGTATTCGCATCGCATAATGGAGATACAATTTCTAAAATAGATATAGAAATTGCAGATGACGATCAGCAGAGGGAATTAGGGCTAATGATGCGCCGCAGTATGAATGAAGATAACGGAATGCTCTTCATTTTCCCTTTTGAAACTTTCCAGGCATTCTGGATGAAGAACACAATTATTCCTCTCGATATACTTTATGTTAATGCGCAGAACGAGATTGTTAAGATTTATAAAAACACCGAACCCTATTCTGAAAAATCACTTCCTTCGGGAAAACCATCTCTCTATGTAGTTGAAGTAATCGGGGGTTATACTGATAAATACGGAATTAAGGAAGGGGATAAGATTATTTGGAAGAGGGATTGAGCTATTACTGACAATAAAATTATTAGAGAGGTCGGATTTCTGAATCCAAGAGTCTGTAAAATATTTTGTGTAAATGGATTTTAGAATCAAAGTACATTTTCAAGTCTCTCATCAAAAGTAACAGATAAATGAGAAAGAACCAACGCCCAATTTTGCAATTGCATAGTCCACTTTTTTGATAAATCTCTGTAAGCTAAGAACAACATTTTTTTCAAAGCATCATCATTAGGAAAAATGCTTTTTGCTT
>JAGXSM010000176.1 GCA_018333725.1 Melioribacter sp.
TCAATTGGATATGAACAACGGGTGTTCTCAGTTATAATATCGTCATCAAGATCAATATTCCTTGAGGTTGGATCGAAGACAACATTTTCCAGTATTGTTCCATATCGATGTGTAGTTGCATATATCTGCGGTTCATGCTCTGCAGAAAGCCGTATTACTTTAGCATAGCAACCGCCTTCAAAATTGAATACACCGTTTGAACTCCATCCATGTTCATCGTCACCTATTAGTCTCCGTTTTGGATCTGCAGAAAGAGTAGTCTTACCAGTTCCGCTAAGTCCAAAGAAGAGAGCAACATCACCGCTATCACCAACGTTAGCAGAACAATGCATTGGTAAAACATCCTGATAAGTAAGAAGAAAATTAAGAACAGTGAAAATTGATTTTTTAATTTCGCCCGCATAAAGTGAATTTGCAATAATTGCTGTTCTCTGATCGAAATTTAGAAGAATTGCCGTTTCAGAGCGTGTTCCATCTGTAATAGGATCTACCTTAAACCCGGGGACAGCAATTACAGTAAATTCTGGAACGAATTTTTTTAATTCATCTCTATCATTTGTAGTGATAAACATATTCCGCACAAACAATGAATGCCAAGCTTTTTCCGTAATTATACGAACGGGCATTTTATAATCCGGATCTGCGCCGGCATACACATCCTGAACAAAAAATTCTTCACCCTGTGCCCACGCTTGCAAACGACCCATCATCTGGGACCACTTGGCATGAGCATAAGGACGGTTATATGTTCCCCACCAAATATCTTTCTGAGTGGATTCTTCCCTAACAACAAATTTATCGGCAGCAGCACGAGCAGTATGTTTACCTGTATTTACTAAAAGAGCTCCGCCTTTAACTAATTTACCTTCATTCCTGAAGATCGCTTCTTCGTAAAGTGCTTCTTCAGGTAAATTCCAGTAAACTCTATCAAGGTATGTAAGTCCCTGGTTTTTTAATCGGAAATCTGATGCAAGTTCCTGAGCTTGCTTACTTGCCGGTGTATTGAAATCTAGGTATTTACTCATGACCAATCCCTCACTAGTTTGCGGTCGCCAATATAAAGTTCATTTGGAGAATTCGGGTCGAGTGCCCACTTCATTCTTTCAATACCATCGGTAATTTCTTTAATGGCTCCACAGTAACTGATTCTTAAAAATCCATCAAGACCGAATTCTTTTCCCGGAACAGTAAGAACCATAACTTTATCAATTAAATACGTTGACAACTTCTGCGAATCTTTTTCGTAAGCACTGAAATCTGCAAAGCAATAAAATGTACCATCAGGAACGGTTACTTTTATTCCATTAAATGATTTTAGTAAGCCGATCAAAATATTACGATTATTTTCCAGAGTAACACGTAAACTTTCTACACTGGATTGAATTCCATTTAATGCACCGACTGCAGCTTTCTGCAAGAGAACAGAAGGACCGGAAGTTTGATGACCCTGAATATTTGCCATCGCTTCAATTACTTTTTTATTACCAACCGCCCAACCAATTCTAAAACCTGTCATTGCATATTGTTTGGATACACCATTAATAATTATCAATTTCGATTCTTCGACAGATTTTTTTGTATAGTTATATGCGCTAAATGGTTTTTTACCATCGAATATCAATCGATGATAAATATCATCCATTATTAAATAAATATCTTTTCTCTCACAGAAATCAACGATATCGGCAATAAATTCTTCCGAATACATTGCACCGGTTGGATTGTTTGGACTGTTAATAATAATTGCCCGTGTATAGCTTCCAACTCTCTGTTCAATATCTTTAAGTCGTGGATAAAATGTTCCATCTTCCGGAAGAACAGGAACGGGAATTGCACCGCATAATCTTGCCATATCAGGATAACTTACCCAATAAGGTGCGGGAAAAATTATTTCTTCTTGCGGATTAAGAATCGATTGCATCGCAACCATAATTGCTTGCTTAGCGCCGCCCGATGCAATTACATTTTCCGGATTAACTTTTCTTCCGTAAAACTCTTCTGTATAACGGATAATCGCTTTTTTCAATTCGGGAATTCCATCAGCCGGAGCGTAACGAATTTCACCAGTATTTAATGAATTTACTGCTGCTAAAAGAGCATCCATCGGTGCTCTGCTTTTAGGTTCTCCACCTCCAAGATGAATTACCGGATCTCCTTTTTCTCTTAAGATTGCCGCTTTTTCATTTAATGCCAGGGTGGGTGATGCTTTAATTGATCTTGCAATTTGACTTAGACTCATATTGGTTTCCTATAAGAATAGAGAAAAATAGAATATTAGTGTCCGAAACTTATTCGCATTACAATTTATTAGCAAGTAGAATCTACTTACATTTCTCTATTATTTTATGATTGAGCAAAATATTTCCGGATCTTTGCACAAATTTGCTTTTCCGTCATATTATCCGAGTTTTCAATTGCAATATTCTTTTTTGAAAATGATTTCTTTTTCTCCAATTCCTGACTTAGAAATAATTTTGTCTGCGCCGGACCAGTGATGTAAATATCTGTTGCTCCTTTTAAATGACCAATAATTTCCTGCATATAATTTTTCATCTGGTGAAGACGTCTCTGTTCCTTAGTTTTTTCAGGATCAATAAACAGATTACCCATTCGAGTATATTTTTTATTCTCACCATAAAATCTAACCTTGCTTTCAATTTCACTTTTTACCTTAATTAATTTTTCTTCACTTTCAGTGATATTCAGAATTAATGCACTTTTACTATCAAGCCAAATACCAATCTGGTTTTTCATAACACCTCCATAAATATTTTACATTTTTAAGGTTAATAGAAGCGATAAGCTTAAACACAGTTTCTAGATATAGTTTTTATTAGTGTTTTTAAAGTGAAAAAGGAAGGACTGTAAAGAAGCTGAACTAAATTTACAATCCTATAAAATTATTGCTTTGTAAATTCTAATCGAACCGGGATATTACCCAAATTGGGTACATCAAGATTTGTTTCGATCGTTAATTTATTTCCGGATATACCAAACGGCCAAACCCGAGTTTCGCCAGAGGAGCTTTTCATGGATATCTTTCCGTTGGAAACACTCCAGGTACCTGTATCGGTGCTTGGTCCGTCAGCATCTGTAAATGTAGCAGAAAATGTTCTATCACTGCGCATTATTATTGTCCCGCTGAAACCGACTTGCGCGGGATTTAATTCAGTATTACCAAGTGATGTAAGAATAATTTTTGTTAGGACCCATGTGCCCACAAGATTATCGCCTTCGGAAGATGAAGGGTTATCATCCTTACTGCAACCCGTTAAAAGCACTAAAGCAATCAGTAATAAACCCAGGATTTTACTTAGCTTCATTATTTTTCCTTTCATAATAATTGAACTATCAAAATGATTATAAATGTATTAACATTAGTTTACTTTTCAAATGAAATTAATTCATTGTACTAAAAAGAAACTATCACAATTTAGTAGGGAACGAAAATTTAATCATAACAGGTTTAACGAGATTCATAAAATCTTTAAAAGCCATCTGAATAAGTTCGGTATGTGTTCCCGCATTAAATGCAATTTGTTTGTCATCTTTTAAGCTTTCTGCAACATATACATCAAGGTTATACAAATTACCGAATGGCGGCATTGCTCCAACTTCACATTCCGGAAATTTGTCTTTGAATTCCATTTCATTTGCTAAACGGATGTTTTCATTGCCAACCGCTTTCTTAAGTTGTTCAAAATCTACTTTATAAGATGCCGGTAAAACACACATTGCCATTTTACCATTAATTTTTATAAGAACCGTTTTAGCAAGATCTTTCCCTTTAATATGTGCAGAGGCCGCTATCTCCTGGGAAGTATAAGCAACAGAATGTTTAATTGTTACGTACTTTACATTGTTCTGGTCTAAGTATTCTTTTAATTTTCTTGAAGGCATTTTATCCTCCTTCTTTGTTGGTGAGTCGAATGAACTGAAAATTATTTTTTTAAAAACAAGAATTTTCAATTATAACAGGACGGGAGATTTTCTGAAATTAGTACAAGAACCAGATAAAATCTAACAACTATATTTCACGAAATCAATTGCAATGAATTTCAATTCGGTTGGTTATAAATCAAATTCTTTTCAAGAAAAACCATCTTTTTAGTTCTAATGATTTTCTATATCTTAGTTTCAATAAATATCAGGTTGAATGGAATATTATATTGGTATAGATGGCGGCGGTACTAAAACCAGGTGTATTCTAACCGACGAAAATCTTAACATCATAAAATCTTCCGAAGGCAAAGCATCTAATCCATTGATTACCGGATTCGACATTGCTGCTTCAAGAATAATCTCTCTTATTAAAAATGTAAGTGGAAGTAAAAAAATTTCTTTATGTGTTATTGGAACTGCTGGAGTTGGGAGAAAAAATAATTCCGATTTACTGTTGAAATCAATTAGAAAGTCTGCACGAATAAAAAACATTCCAATTCCCCTAATAAAAATTCTTACTGATATTGAAATAACATTTGAAGGTGCCTTCTCGGGGAATACCGGCGCTATATTAATAGCAGGTACCGGTTCTATTTTGTTTGCAAAGGATGAGAAGAATAATTTCTTGCGGGTCGGTGGATTTGGTAGATTAACCGGTGACGAGGGAAGCGGTTATTCTATTGGTAGAAAAGCTCTATCGTCTATTTCAAAATCTTTTGATGGAAGAAAAAAATCCACAGCTCTATCAAAAGTATTTTCATCAAAATATAAGGTAAACGAAAGTAACCAGCTTATATCATTAATTCACTCGCCCAAATTCAACATTGCGGAAATTGCCAAATTGGTATTAACCCTTGCCGACAAAGGGAACAGCGAATGTATTCAAATTCTTAACGAAGAAATTGAAGAGCTGATACTTCACATAAGAGCACTAACAAGAAGAATTAAATCCGAAAAAATTAATTTGTGTCTTCAGGGGAGCTTATTATCAAAATCGAATTATTATTCAAGAAAACTGAAAGCGCAGATAAAGAAAAATTTTCCTGAAATAAAAATTATTAAAGCTAAATATCCCCCTGAAATTGGCGCGGTATTCATTGCTAAAAAATTTTCTTCCTAAATAGACTGGATTAATATGATAGTTAAAAAAACACTTTTAGAAAAAAGAGAAAAAATAATTAATCCGTGGAAATGGATACCAACACTCTATTTTGCTGAAGGACTCCCTTATGTAATTGTAATTACGGTTTCGGTAATTATGTACAAGCGGCTCGGAATTTCCAATGCAGACATTGCTCTCTACACAAGCTGGCTCTATTTACCCTGGGTAATAAAACCACTATGGAGTCCGGTTGTTGATATACTACGGACAAAAAGATTCTGGATTACTACAATGCAACTAACAATTGGAGCCGGAATGGCTGGAGTTGCATTTACAATCCCTCTGCCAGATTTCTTTCAATTTACACTTGCTTTTTTCTGGTTATTAGCTTTCAGCTCTGCTACACACGACATATCTGCTGATGGTTTTTATATGCTGGCACTTCCTGAAAATAAGCAATCCTTTTTTGTGGGAATACGAAGTACGTTTTATAGAGTTGCAATGATTGCCGGACAAGGGTTGCTTGTAATTTTAGCTGGATTTCTTGAAACTACATTTTCAGTTGGCCCCGCTGAATTCAAAGTATCAACACGACCTGATCAGTTTTTCCAGCAAACTATTCAACTGGATTCAACAGAAATTAAACCTCTTGAGGGAAGGATTAGAATAGTTGCATCTCCTTCTAATCTGGAAATTGGAACCAGACCAATTACAAAAGATGCCGCAAATTTCTACAGGGACTTCGGACATAAATTCAATATTATGAACGGTTTTAATCAGGAATTAATTTCCATTTCCGATACAACATCTAACGATGAATTGGTAGGTAATATTGGAATTTTAAAACTTCATTTATCCAAAAAACCGGATGACGGTGATGAATATTTTGTTAAGCTGAATAATGTTGAAGGCAATACCTCAATTAATATTATCGAAGGTCAATCTCTAAAATTTACTTCGAAGAATTGGAACAAGCCGGCATTTGTAATAATCCAGATCGATCCAAATCTTCAACAAAAGGTTGAAGCTACATTTGTAGTTAATTCCGAGAAGGTTCCTATTGCGTGGATTTTTACATTTGTGATTATTGCGTTACTCTTTGTTGTATTTTTTGCATATCACAAAATGGTATTACCCAAACCGGTTACTGATAAATCTGTTTTAAGATATCACCGGACAGATTCATTAAATGAATTTTTCAGGGCCTTTATAAGATTCTTCGAAAAACCGAAAGTACTTATTATTATCGGCTTCCTATTGTTGTATCGTTTAGGTGAATCACAATTAGTAAAAATGGCTTCCCCTTTTATGCTGGATGGAAGAGATATCGGCGGACTGGGATTATCAACTTCAGAGGTAGGGTTCATTTACGGAACAATTGGAATTATTGCACTAATACTCGGTGGAATACTCGGCGGTGTTTTAATTTCAAAAAGTGGTTTAAAGAAATTGCTCTGGTGGATGTTAATTGCTATTAATATTCCAAACGCAGTTTACGTTTATATGTCATTCGTTCAACCAACATCGGTATTATTAATCAATGCTTGTGTTGCACTTGAACAATTTGGTTACGGATTTGGATTTACTGCTTATATGATGTACATGATTTACATTTCCGATGGCGAATACAAAACCTCTCATTATGCAATTGCAACGGGATTTATGGCGTTAGGCATGATGGTGCCCGGAATGTTCAGCGGATTTATTCAGGAAGCAATCGGTTACAAATATTTCTTTATCTGGGTTCTTATTGCTACAATTCCTTCGTTTATCATTGCCAAATTTATTCCGATCGATTCTAAGTTTGGCATGAAAAGGAATGATGCTTAATATTTTTAGAATGCTAAATTATATGAAAATATTTCTTGATTTGAACTAACAATATTTACAAGAATTCGTTTAACGATAATAAAATTTGGAGTTTTTTTGTCGGAGCAGATAATTGAAGTAAGAGGGTTAACAAAAAAATTTAAAAATATTACTGCTGTAAATAACCTGGATCTAAATGTTTACCGCGGAGATGTTTTCGGATTTTTAGGACCAAATGGAGCCGGTAAAAGCACAACCATAAGAATGCTTCTTTCACTTATTAAACCAACTTCCGGTTCAATTAAAATTTTCGGCTATTCCATAAAAGAAAAACGCGAAGAAATTCTACGAAAGGTTGGTGCTATTGTAGAAAAGCCCGATTTCTATTTATACTTATCAGCGTACAAGAATCTTGAAATTTTTGGAAAACTTTCCGGTGCCGATGTATCAAAAAAGAAAATTATGGAAATGCTTGAACTTGTGGGCCTTTCTAAACGCGCTAATAGTAAAGTAAAAACTTATTCACATGGAATGAAACAAAGACTTGGATTAGCCCAGGCACTTCTTCATGATCCCGAGCTGATAATTCTTGATGAGCCGACAACCGGGCTCGATCCGCAAGGTATGAAAGAAATAAGAGAATTAATTCTATACCTTAGCCGGACAAAAAATAAAACCGTTTTCCTATCGTCCCATATTTTAAGAGAAGTAGAATTGATTGCAACAAGAATGATTATTATCAATAAAGGTTCTGCTCAGGTGGAAGGAACCGTTAATGATCTGCTGAACATGGATAAACTTACCGTTACATTCGAAGTTGATAAAATTGATACTGCCAAAACAATTATTCAGGATTCTGCCTGGAAAGAGAAACTGGTATCATCAACAAACCGGGAATTATCTTTTGAATTAATATACAACGATATACCGGCGCTAAATAAATTTTTTGTTGAAAATGGTTTTTCTGTTAGCTCAATTATTCCGGTCAGGTCGCTCGAAAATTTCTTCCTGAAAATTACGGAGGGAAACGGAAAATGATAACTCTAATCTGGATTGAATTGCAAAAGATTTTCAAAAAGTGGAGAACTTATATTGGGTTTATTGCAATTGGAACATTAGTAATAATTGTACAAATAGCTC
Source organism: Melioribacter sp. (assembly GCA_018333725.1). GTDB lineage: Bacteria > Bacteroidota > Ignavibacteria > Ignavibacteriales > Melioribacteraceae > DSXH01. Next base: position 7,994 of record JAGXSM010000176.1, read on the forward strand.
TTTACTTTACCGGCGATAATTATATTAAAGCTATGACCAGAGGTTTTCAGGATTCATTTATAATGGTGGGAAATTTATTTAATGGATATCTTGTTGCAAATTTAGTATTAGGCGGATTGTTTATTCATATCCCCTTTCTTATTGTTCTTGTAGGCGGAGATTTATTAGCAAGCGAGGCAACTGCCGGCACTTATAGAATGTTATTAACACGTCCCGTATCCAGACTTAAAGTTGTTTCGGCAAAGTTTTGCGCCGGTTTAATTTATGTTTTCCTACTTCTTGCCTGGTTGGCATTTTTAAGTCTTGGCGTAAGTTGCTTAATATTTGGTACGGGAGAACTCCTTTCATTCAGCGGAAAGTTGATAATATTTTCCCGTGATGATGTGCTCTGGCGTTTTGCCGGTGCTTACGCTTATTCAATGTTAAGTATGTCTACAGTATTTGCTCTGTCTTACTTCTTCTCTTCAATGGTAGAAAATGCTATCGGTCCAATTGTTGCTACTATGGCAGTTATAATTATCTTCATAATATTATCAGCATTACCAATAGATTTCTTAAAAGATATTTCTCCTTATTTCTTTACATCACACATGATTCATTGGTCCAATTTTTTTAATGACCCGGTTGATTATCAGAAAATTATGGAGTCGGCACTTATATTGGGCGTACACATACTTGGACTTTATCTTGTAACAACATATTTATTTATAAAGAAGGATATACTTAGTTAAGGAATATGTTCATGAAAAAGATTTTTGCCATTAGTCTACTAATTGTTTCTTTTATATCTGCACAACCGAAAGACCCGATGAAAATAATTAATTCGGTTATAGATAAATTTGAGAAGATCCGGGACTATGAAGTTGATGTAACAATTAAACTCGATTTCAGCATGGTAAAAATTCCGGATATGAAAGCTAAATACTATTTTAAGCAACCCGATAAGGTTAAGATCGATTCCAAAGGATTTGCAATGATTCCGAAGCAAAGCTTGAACTTTTCGCCGGCTCAGTTCTTAAAAGGTGATTTTACTGCAATCTATGTTAAAACTGAAACCGAGGATAGTCATACTTACGATATCATTAAAATTATTCCCAATAGCGATTCAGTTGATGTAATTCTTTCAACTCTATGGATTGATCAAAATCTGAAAGTAATAAAAAAAGTAGAGACAACTGGTAAACGATCCGGAACTCTCCATATTGACCTTGATTATAAGGACAAGTTGGTTCTACCCAGTAGCGCGGTATTCTCATTCAATACCGGGAACATCCCAGGTAGAGAAGGCCAAATCCTTAACGATGAAAAAAAAGGATACCGCGAAAATATTAGAAGAGATGCATCTATTAGCGGTAAAGTGTTAATGACCTATTCAAATTACCAGATTAATAAAGGTATTCCGGATAGTTTCTTTGAAGAGAAAAAAGAAATGCCGCAAAAGTAAATTCTGTTAAAGACAAATCATCAACCATGCATTTTTTACTTTGGTTAAAAATACCCGAAATTTATTTTTCAGATGAAATAAATTTACTCTTGCGACATTTTCTAAAATTTAATTCTTGTTCGAACCGACGATATTAACACTCACTTCAATATTATCAGCAACCTTGTTACCAATAATCTGATTGTTAACACCGTAGTCGGATAATTTAACATTAAACTTTGCTCTCACACCAAGCAAATCCCCCGGGGCCCGTCTTTGAGTCTGTTCGTTTTCATCCAGATAAGTTGCTTCGCCATCTGCTATAACTTCTTTAGTTATTCCATGCATTGCAAAATCACCTTTTATCTTAAACTCGAGCTTGTTATTATCAACCTGCTTCACGTTCATCACTTCTTTAATCGTAAAAACTATTTCCGGAAATTTCTCCGCATTAAGCCAGTTAGCACCTTTCATGTGCTGATTTCTTAATTCAATTCCTGTATTCATAGAAGATACTTTTACTATTAAATTTCCTTTCAATGTTTTTGCAAAATTAGCTACATCAAAAGCAACTGTACCCATAATTCCATTTGCAGTTCCGGTAATGTCTTCAAGTGGAGTTGCGCTAAAAAATGTAACCTGGTTTCGTCCGTTCTTGTCCTCAAAATTAAAAGTCTGGGTTCCGGTGGCTTTAACTTTGAAGCCCTGAGCAAACATTGTTGTACTCAAAATTAAAACACCCAAAAAAATATTTATTATTCTCTTCATCGTTTTACCCTTTCGAAGTAATTATTTTATGGTGATATTTTTCTGTTCCTGAAAAAATACATTAATATTCCGCCTAACAAAATTGTAATTCCGGATATTAATAATGTTAAGTCTAAGCCCCAGATAAATTTATCAATCCACTTTTTTTCACTCCAGCCAAAAAGTTCGTCTTTTGTTTCAACAAGTACTTGAGTCTTAGTAAAAATTTCGAATCCAAATATTGCCCACACAATAAAGGAGGCAGAAATTACAATAAGGCCGATTGATAAAAACAGCTTTTGATTTTTATTCATATTTGTAATGAAATTTGATTTAATTCTATTTTCGAGAACAAAAAAAGCGGAATCATCGTTCACTAAATTGAATCTCATACCCAAATGCTTTAATTTTGGCATGAATCATATACTAACCAAAAAATTTCTTAGGAAAAAAGATGAAAATACACGAATACCAGGCTAAAGAGTTACTTAAAAAATATGGCGTACCAATTCAGGATGGTATTGCAATTAAAGATATTCACGAATTTGACTCAGCTATTACAAGGTTACAATCACAGGGGATAAACCAGTTTGTTGTTAAATCTCAGATTCATGCCGGCGGAAGAGGTAAAGGAAGATTATATAATCCCGATAACAAACAGGAATTAGTTCTTGAAGGTGGAGTTAAATTTACTACTTCGGTTGAAAAAGCAAAAGAATATGCCGCAAAGATGCTGGGTAATTTACTGGTAACTCATCAAACCGGTCCGGAAGGTAAAATTGTAAAAACTCTTTTCATTACGGAAGGTCTTGATTATAAAAAGGAACTTTACCTTGGTATTTTATTGGATAGAAGTGTATCTAAAAATGTTATTATGGCTTCAACGGAAGGCGGAGTTGAAATTGAAAAAGTTGCTGAGGAAACTCCGGAAAAAATTATTAAAGAGTGGATCGATCCATCGGTCGGAATTCAATCTTATCAGGCACGCAAACTTGCATTCGGCTTAGGACTTGAAGGAAATGCATTTAAGAGTTTTATACCCTTCATTACAAAACTTTATAAAGCTTATGAAGAAACAGATGCTTCTTTATTAGAAATTAATCCGCTTATAATTACTAATGACGATAAAGTAGTAGCCCTTGATGCAAAAATGAATTTCGACGACAATTCATTATACCGTCATCCGGAAATTGCCGCTTATCGCGATCTAGATGAAGAAGATCCGCTTGAAATTGAAGCATCAAAATATAATTTGAATTACATAAAGCTGGACGGAAATGTTGGATGCATGGTAAATGGTGCGGGATTAGCAATGGCAACAATGGATATAATAAAACTTGCCGGCGGCGAACCTGCAAACTTTCTGGATGTGGGTGGTGGTGCTAATAAAGATACTGTCTCAAACGGATTTAAAATTATTCTTGCGGATCCAAATGTTAAAGCAATAATGATAAATATTTTCGGCGGAATTGTTAGATGCGACAGGGTTGCACAGGGGGTTATTGATGCTGTTAACGAAATACATGTTAAAGTTCCGGTTGTTGTTAGACTTGAGGGTACTAATGCCATTGAAGCTAAAGTTATGCTCGAAAACTCCGGATTAAACTTTGAAGTTGCCCTCTCACTACAGGAAGCCGCTCAAAAAGTAACTTCTGTATTACAAGCCGAAATTGTTCAATAATTAAACGGGGACGCACAAAAATGCGTCCCACTCATATTATGATAGAAATAAGAATAACAGTTGAAGCTGCGCTTGCTTTGCTTCTGGAGCGGATGAAATTTGAACTTAAGTTCAGACAAAAGGCCGGTATTATTCCAACTTCTTACCGGCTTGATGACCTTTCCTATAATGAGCTAATGAAAATTTGTGAGGCAGCTATCTTTGATACTATTTTTTTATTGCCAACAGATCTTGTAATTCAGGAAACCAACCTTACACACATTATTGCTGAAACTGTTAAAGCATTAACCAGAATTTATAAAAAAGAGGAGTTTTTACTTTTCTCCAGTAAAAAAGCCCGGCAGTTAATTCAACCGATTGTGGAATATCTATCAAACATTCCTGAAGAAAAAGAATTCAGAAATAATTGATATAAGTCACCCATCAAAACTAATTCTATCTTTTAATTTTTTCTTTTCCTATTTTATAAAAAAGCTCTTGCCGTATTAATTTATTTAATAAACAGAAAGGAGGGGAACTTAACTAATGGAGCAAATATGAAAAAAGTACTTTATTCAATTATACTGACATGTCTATTCTTACTACTCAACAGCTCCTCATGCATAAAAAAGGATGAGGATCCAACAGACCAGCATCGCCTAAAGAAGAAAGTGCAATTGGAACAATTGGCACTTTACAAACGGGAACTGTTAAAACCAATTCAGGTTATCAAATTAATGTAATACCAGGCGTTGTACCGCAAAACCAAAATGGTCAAGCAGCAAATGTTACATTTTCAATTGAAGTACCGGTTACACCACCCAAATCTGTTTCCGGCACTACTCAACTTAGAGGAGATTATACAAAACTTGGTCCGGAAGGATTTATTTTTAGATGTCCGGTAGAAGTAACTTTTCCATATAAAAACACAACGGATCCTACTGAATTAAAACTTCTGTTTTTCGATGTCCTAAATAACTCATGGAAAATAATTCCAATTACCTCTATTGATAAAGATAAAAAACTTGTAATTGCCAATGTTAGAGAGCTGGGGTATTTTGTAGTTGCAAAAGTTGGACAGTCCGCTCCAAAAACAATGGCAGATGATTCAGATGGAGGTTTTGAATTTACCACAAATGATATCAATTATTATTATACTCTTACAGTAGCTTCTGTTACTAATTTCAAGTACAGTTGGCAAGCAGCTGCCTGGTATAGTGGTAGTATTGTGGGTTCAACCGGCTCAACCGGTTCAAATCCCACTTGTGGACCTCGACCACCAACACGTATTCATCTAATTCAAGCAACTTATCAAATATGGATTTCTAGAACTACACCAGGTACACTTTCTACATTACCCAAAATTGAAACATATACTGTTCCCGCTTCAGGAACAATTTCTCAATCTGTTATTTTCTCAGGACCATTATCAAGCGGTTCGGGTTGGACAACTTTAACTATGCCTTCGGGAGGACAATGGGTTGAAGGTACTTCTCAGGGCTGGGCGGTACCAACTTCTACTTATGGAACAGGAGATTTTCAAGCAACATTAACCTGGGTAAATTCTCAAACCAATAAATCTGATGTTGATCTTCATTTGTATGGACCGAGTAATATGCATGTTTTTTGGAACAGTAAAAGTTCCTCCGATCAATCTGTTGAACTTGATAGAGATTGGCAAGAAACTGTTGGAAATGCAATTGAGAATATTTATAGCTTAAAGACAATGCCAGCGGGTTCATACAGTCTTAAGGTTAATCTTTATAGCGGGAGCCCTGCCAATTATAGAGTAAGAGCAATAAATAAAGGAACGGTAAAAACCTATACTGGTACCATTTCTGCAAAAAATGACACGGAAGTTCAATCGAACATGATAAATATTGAAACATTTACAAAGTAGTAAATATAAGCCGGTTGCAAAACCGGCTTTCTTATTCTATTTATTTTCCTCTCTTTAATTTTATATTTGATATCAAAAAATTATTGTGATGTACAATCTAATCCGACAAATTATTGCTATAATAATTCTCCCCTCTATAATTTGGGCACAACAAATTTTCTTCTGCAGAGGTTATACAGAATCTGGTGAACCGATTGATCTATTCATAGGGAATAAAATCCCTATTAACCAATCATTTGTAATTCTGCTTAGAACAAGCAGAGATGAAATAGACAACAATATTATTTTCATCTCTATTCAAAAGAGCGAAGCCCGTTTCGATCAAAATAATTTCAACAAAATGTTAAGACCGGATAAAAACAAAAACTGGATTGCGTTTAACCATAAAATTTCTGAGGAGGGAATTTATACTATTTCATTCAGCGATTTTAACAAAAAGAAACTTGCTTCTTCTACTCTTAGAATTGAAAAGTCGCAAAGTAAAAAAGTTGATATTACCCAACCCGGTTATTTTACTCCGGATCTTAGGATTGTATTTTGTGAAAGAGTTGTTAATGGAGTACCGGACGGTGTTCTTGAAAAAATTTCCTTATTTAAAACCAATGGCGAAGCGTATATCTACTTAATTAATAATATGCCGCTTAAATCCAATAAATTATTGGTTAACATCTGGAGAAAAAAGACACCCGATTCCCCATACGATGAATTTATCGATACAAAAAAGTTTGCAATCAATTACGAGTGGTACGACACTTTTTTTAGATACCGTTTCGAAAAAAAGGGTGAATACAAAATCAACTTCTTCAACGAAAAGGAATTATTACTCAAAACGGCTTATATTACGGTCGATAATTAATCACTTTCCCATGGAATAATAATGAAAGGTATTGTGCTTGCCGGAGGTTCCGGTTCGCGAATGTATCCAATTTCAAAGATTTACAGCAAACAATTAACACTTATTTATGATAAACCGTTGATTTATTACCCCCTTTCTGTTCTGTTGCTTGCCGGCATAAGGGACATACTTATTATTTCCAACAGCGAAACAATTCCTCTCTATAAAAAACTATTCGAAGACGGATCATCAATTGGCGTAAACTTCAATTACGAAATTCAGAAAGCACCCAACGGAATTGCCGAAGCATTTATAATAGGCGAACATTTTATCGGTAATGATAGCGTATCATTGATTTTAGGCGATAACATTTTTTATGGAAAACTTGATTTCTTTTACAAAACCGTTGAAGCTGCCAAATCGGGTGCAACAATTTTTGCATATAAAGTTAACGACCCGCAAAGATATGGCATAGTGGAATTTGATAGTTCGGGCAATGCAATTAGTATCGAAGAAAAACCGGAGAATCCTAAATCGGATTACGCTGTTCCGGGACTTTATGTTTACGATAACAAAGTAGTTGAAATTGCTAAGTCGTTAAACCCTTCTGCCAGGGGCGAACTGGAAATAACGGACGTTAACAGAAAATATCTTGATATGAATTGGTTGCATGTAGAAAAGATTGGAAGAGGCGTTGCATGGCTTGATACCGGAACACCCGAAGCTTTGTTAAAGGCATCAAATTTCTTCGGTGTAATTGAAGACCGACAGGGACTTAAAGTAGCTTGCCTCGAGGAGATTGCTTACCTAAAAGGATTCATTGATAAAGAGCAGCTGAAAAAGATAGTAACCGGTCTTCCTAAATCGTTCTACAGAGAATATCTTGAAAAAATTCTATCGGAATAATTAACAAATGGCTTATAAAAAATTATTTAAATACTTGTTGATTGGATTCGGCTGGTTTTTTGTTGCAATGGGAATTATAGGAATTTTTGTACCTCTTATGCCCACAACTATTTTTTTCATATTAGCGGCTGCCGCTTTTGCAAGAAGTTCAGAAAAATTTTATAACTGGCTAATTAATCATCCACGGTTTGGTAAGTTCATAAAAGATTACCGCGAAAAGCGCGGTATGCCCCTTAAATCGAAAGTCATAGCCGTTTCTATGTTATTTGCAACAATCGGTTCTTCCGCTTTTTTCTTTACGGAAAAAACTTCTGTTAGAATTATCCTTATCATAATTGCTATTGGTGTGAGCTCATATATTATTTCATTAAGAACAATTAAAGATACAGACAGTGCTCTTAGTGAAGCGGAATGAAACGGCAATAAAGTTTGAAGGAACCCTAATTAATTGAGGCTTCTTTTTATAAAGTTTATTATCTTTAATGGAAAGCTTATATGTAAAAGAGCTTTATAGATTTTATATAAATGCTCTTTAGCAAATTAAAATCTTACTTACCAAGTTAAGGAGACTCACGAGAATGGGAATATTCTCATCTAAAAGAAAAAGTGAGCTTGACAAATTTATTGAAGAGAACGACGAACTTAAAAATACCCTTCATTCATTCGTTCAGAAACATCAAAGTCTAAGTGAATTAGACAATAAAATAGCAGAATCCCGCAAAGATCTTTTAGAATTATCGAAGATGAACGAAAACCTGCGTAAAGAATTAAAAAACTTAGACCAGGAAATAAAAACCAAAAAAGAAAACTTAGAGAATCAATTATTAGAAGAAGGAAAAGAAAGTCAGGTTTCTGAAGAACTTCTGCAGCAAATTGAAGAAAAGAAATTACTGTTAAACAAACTTAGTGAGCAATATAACTCTCTGCAAAATAATCTTGGGGTTTTGAAAAAGGAAGAGGAGAGGATTCACGAAGTCCTTAATAAATATGGCGGTAATCTTGAAGATGCTGTCTTCAAGATTAAAGAAGAAGAAGATGAATTCATTAAAAGACTGAATCAGCTTAAAACAGATGAATCCAAAAAGAATGCAATTATTAAGTCTCTGGACGAAAAAATAAGTTTAAGTGAAGAAATAAAAGCGAATCTCGAAACATCAATTTCTGCGCTTGTAGGTCAGCTTGCAGAAAAAGAGAAGGCATTTACAGAGTTTTCATTGAAAAGGGATTCGATACTTGAAGAGATTAGATCCAGGCAAAAAGAATTCGATGAGTCCGAGTATAAATTCAAATATCATAAAGAGACGATTAACAAAACAGAAGACGAATTAAAACAATTATCAGAAAAAAGAACTTTGTTGCTGGAAGAGGTTAGAAAATTCGAAATAGTTAGAAGTGAAATACAGGATAAGATTTTTCAACAGCGTAGTGACGAAGAAAGATTGAACGAACTTATTTCGATGAAACAAAAGGCAATAGAGGAATTAGAAAAAAGAAAGTTTGATATTGAAGAGAGTCATTTACAAATAGAAAATAATCTTGCACAGGTCCTTTTAAAATTCACAGAGGAGATCAGTTCTTCAAAGAATAAACTGGCAGTTCTAAAACAAGAGATTTTTGATAAAGAAAAGGATATTTCAATCAAAGAAAAAATCCTTCTGGAAAAGACTTCTCAAATTGCAGAATACGGGGGAATGACAAAAATTTTACAAAAAGAGAGAAGCAGCACCGAACAATCCATTGCTAATCTTAAGGAAATACAAAGCGAACTTAACGAGGAATTATCTTCACTGAAAGACAAAGTAAACAAACAAAAAATTAACCTTCAGCAATTACGATCCGAGACCGAAAACCTTCAGAGCAAAAAGGAAATTTTTGAAAAGGAATTCAGACTTTTATTCACCCAGGGAAGTGAAAACTATAAAAACCTTGAAGATAACAAACAGAGAATTTACCAAGAGATTGCAGAAGCCCAGAAAGAACTTGACGAACTTAAAAATAATTTAGCTGTTGTAAGAGCTGAGTTGCGCGACTTAAAACTCGAAACCACCGGTGTTGAGGCTCAAAAAGAAGAATTTGCCGCCAAGATATCGGAACTTATTGCTCTGGAGAAAAATCTCAAATTCAGAATTTCTGAGTACGAAAAAAAACTGGAAAACTCCTAACAATTTTGGACTTAGAGATTACTCCCCTAACCTAACCCTGTTGTTCATGGTGTTTTACCTCACTTCATTTTAGAAACTTATTATCGCTTTTGATTTTTTAATTAATAAACTTATTTTGCATGCGCCTTATCGCATAAAATTTCATATAGAAAGACTGTAATGTTTAGAAAAAATTCCATTATACAGCATTTACCAATCTTGATTCTGTCATTCCTGATTGTCCCCGTAATTTCTGGCCAACAATTTAAGGATACCTTAAAATACAGAACCAATCCAAATTATGAATTACAAACAAAAATGTTCGGCCTATATAAAACCAGCCAGGCGGACATAATTATGCTGGGCAATTCATTGACTGCCGGGGCAAATTGGGGCGAGTTACTTGGAAGATCGAACGCCGTTGGAAGAGGCATTCCGGGAGATATTATTCAGGGTTATAACGTAAGAGTTAATGATATACTGAAGCTAAAACCTAAAATTGTATTTGTGCTTGGTGGACTTAACGATATT
>JAGXSM010000177.1 GCA_018333725.1 Melioribacter sp.
AACACTTGTGGCAATTGAAAATCTTCTAAGGAGAGAAGTAAATCCTTCTATTGAAGTTATACCTGATTAACAGGCTCATATACATTTTTATATAAGGCTGGATAACACCAGCCTTTTTTGTTATTCAAAATTCTCAACTTCGTCATCATAAACATGTTCGTGGAATATCTTTTCAAGTTCTTCCTCAAAGAAAAATTTTTCTTCGCCAAATGCAGGTTTAAGATCATCGAGCCATTTTGCATTTTCATCATATTCAGCAAAGAAAGGTCGCGCAATCCAATCGGGATCCCTTCCCTGTAAAAATCTCATTACAATTACATCCTCATCCCTTACTTTACTTACACCAAGTACCTGAATTTTGCCGGGAGTTGAACTCATACTTGGACCGCGGACGGTTCTGCATACCCCGCTTACTCTCTGGTAAGCTTCCCTGAAAATTTTCCATGCCTCAACCAATGACACAGCAAAGAAGTGCTGCGCACCTGTATCGCGTGCAACAAACATATAATATGGAATGCAATTATTATTCACCTGTTTACGCCACATCTCCGCCCAGATTTCAGGTGAATCATTAATATGTTTTAATACCGGAGATTGAGTTCTTATCTGGGCGCCGGTTGCTCTTATTCTTCTTATGGCATCCTGTGCTGCTGCGGTTGATAATTCAACCGGGTGATTGAAGTGCGCCATTATTGCAAGGTTCTTTCCGGTCCTTACTATTTTTTCAAATAATCTTAGCAAGTCATCTGAATCATTATCGGTTAAAAATCTATAAGGCCAGTAACCAATAGCTTTGGTACCAATCCGGATTGTTTGAATATTATAAAGAGCATCATCCAGTAATGGTTCAATGTATGCTGAAAGGATTTTGGTTTTCATAATCATCGGATCTCCGCCAGTAAAAAGTATATCGGTTACTTCCCTGTTTTGCATTAAATAACGGGATAATAAATCAACTTCCTTCATTGCAAATTTTAATTCATTCATTCCAACAAACTGCGGCCATCGGAAACAAAAAGTACAATATGCATGGCATGTTTGTCCCTGACTCGGGAAAAAAAGAACGGTCTCTCTATATTTATGTTGAACGCCGGGTAATTCAATTCCATTAATTTTAGGAACGTTATGAATTTGTCCGGCTGGGTGAGGATTCAATTCCATTCTAATTTTATTTGCTTCTTCAATCAGTAAATTACGGGAGGCATTGTTCTTAATTAACTCTTCAATTTTTTTGTAATGACTACCGGTAAGCATTTCTTTTCTTGGGAATGTAAGAGTATATATAGGGTCGGAAGGTATATTATCCCAGTCAATCAGGTTATCAATAACATAATTGTTAGTTTTAAATGGCAGGACATTACCAACAATTTCTATTGCATCTTTATCACCCCTGGAAAGTTTATGCAATGGCGGTATTTCATTATAATTTCGAAGGGAGTAACTCTTAAACAAATTAGCTACCATACTTCCTCCTATTTTAATTAACGAAAAGATGAATTACGAGCAAATGAATCTGATCTAAAGAAAATTGTTTAGATAAGAATACAACGCGAAGAAACGGAGCTGTCTATAGAAAAACTTTTAACAAGATAAAATTTCTGATGTGAATGTCAAGTTCAGGAAAAATTTTTCCGGGGGGAATAAAAAAAACCACCTTAATCCGGTGGTCTTTTTTTTACTTAATTGTGGTTACCTTGCTAACATCGTCCAATTTCACAAATTTTTCCTGAAATTTATAAGAGCCATTAGCTGTTTTAACGGTTTTAATAACCTTAACATTAATATGTGAGGAACCATGCTTCTTTTTTGCTTTATCTGCAAATGATTGTTGTTTTGCCATTTACTAAACTCCTTAATTTTCGGGGATAAATGTAAAAAAAATCTGTCTTAAATAAAAACCGTTCCGGAATTGAATTATCTTAAAATCTAGATCAAATCAGCAAAAATTCCATTAATAAGTCGTGTTAAATCGTTGGGTGAAAGGATAATCTGCATTCCCCGTAATCCTGCACTTACAGCAATATTATCAAACATTTCGGCTGAGTTATCAATAAAAGTAGGGTAAAGTTTTTTCATTCCTATAGGAGAGCATCCACCTCTTATGTAACCGGTAAGATGCTGAATTTCTGCAACTTTAATCATTTCTATTCTTTTACTCCCGGAAGCAGAAGCTGCTTTCTTTAATTCCAGTTCGTAATTTCCGGGGATGATAAATACATTAATTTCATTTTTTTCATTACGTGCAACAAGAGTTTTGAAAACTCGCTCTGGTTCAAAACCAATTTTATTTGCAACAGAGACAGCATCAAGAAGATTTTCATCTAAAGAATATTCTATTACGGAATGGGAAATGTTTTTAGATTCTAAAATACGGATGGCATTTGTTTTCATAAGAGGAAACAATTGTAAATCCCTCTCCATTATAGGGAGAGGGTTACACTATTGATTACCCGATCTTCGCTAATATCAAATCGGCAAGAATTTTTCCCGATTCTCTTAATTCGTAATCGCTGATACTCGAAGTTTGAGGTTGAACTTCACCTTTTTCTTTAACTTTAATGCTGCTCAATTTTGCACGTTCTTCATCACGCTTCTTTTTACGAGCATCGGCCAAATTTCTTTCTTCCCTACGAACATTCTCATTCAAAGAAAATTCTTTTTTATCCCGGTTAGAAATAAATTCATTAATCTCATCCATAACAAGTTGAAACTCCGGATCGTTTTTAATTCTGTCGTCGTGTTTTTTCTTTAACTGATCAATAAATTTAGACAAATCCCCGAACCGCAAAAAATTAGCCGGTTGAATTTGATCCCATGGAAGAGCCGCCGGCATAGAGCTTTCACCAAAATCTTCATGTGAATATGGTGATGGATATTCGATATCGGGCTTAACACCTTTATTTTGTGTGCTGCCACCATTTACTCTGTAAAATTTTGCGATTGTTAGTTTAACCTGTCCAAGTGTTTTATCTTTAACAGGAATAGTTCTGTTAAGATCGATTAAGTTCTGAACTGTCCCTTTACCATAAGTATTTTCACCCAGGATAATTCCGCGTCCGTAATCCTGTATTGCAGCAGAAAAAATTTCGGAAGCAGAAGCACTAAAACGGTTAATCATTACAGCAAGAGGTCCGTCGTAAGCAATAGAAGGATCTGGATCCTGGTTTACTTCTATAATATTACTTGAACTTTTAACCTGAACGACAGGACCATTTTTAATAAATAAGCCGGTTAGGGTAATTGATTCCTGAAGCGATCCGCCGCCATTATTTCTTAAATCTATAATTACACCGTCAACTTTTTCCTGTTTAAATTTTTCGAGAATGGCTTTAACATCCCTTGTAGTACTCTTAAAATCGGTTTTACCTGTTCTTTGTGCTTCAAAGTCGATATAAAATGAAGGAAGTTTTACAACACCGATTTTAAAGTTCGATCCGTTTTCCTGAATATTAAGAATTTCACTTTTGGCAGCTTGCTCTTCCAGTTTAACTTCATCTCTAATAATTCTTATTTCTTTAGGAGAAGAATTAAAACTATCGTTGGCTTTTAAAATCTGGAGACGAACCACAGTTCCTTTTTTACCCCTGATAAGCTGGATTGCATCATCAAGTCGCCAGCCGATAATATCAACAAATTCCCCTTCATCACCCTGAGCTACACCAACAATTTTATCTTCTTCATTTAGCAATCCGCTTTTATGAGCAGGACCGCCCGGAACAATGCTTGCCACAATAGTATAATCATTTTCGCTTCTTAAAGTGGCTCCAATTCCTTCGAGAGAAAGCTTCATTGAAATATTAAAATTGGTAGAAGCTGCCGGAGATAAGTAATCCGAATGAGGATCATAAGTTCTAGTATATGAATTCATGAAGAGAGCAAAGACATCTTCAGCTTCGTATTGTAAAATAATTTTATGAAAGTTCTGATAACGTTTAATCAATATTTCGGCGCTCCCCTTCCAATCTTTTCCTGAAAGGATCAGATTAAGAGCATCATTTTTTAATCTTAAGCGCCATAACTCGTTCAATTCATCGTTGGTTTTTGCCCAGGAAACGTTTGTTCTATCTGGCGAGTAATATTCATTAACAGAAAAATCGAATTCGGTTTTTAATAGTCTGTTAATGTATTGAATTCTTTCGTTCACTCTTTGTTTGTATAGATTAAATATCTGAAATGGAACGTCGAGATTTCCTTCCAATAAAAAATTATCGAACTGATCTTTGTATTTTGCAAACGACTCTACATCCGAAGCTAAAAAGTAAAGTTTGTTATTGTCCAGATTTTTGAAATATTCGTCGAAAATAACAGACGATAGCGAATCGTTGATTTTCTGTTTACGGTAATGATAGGTTGAAAATATCTGTGTAATAACCTGATTTAATCTTTTATAAGACTCATCGGGTAAAATTACTTTTGTTGAATCTATTTTATGATCTTTGGATAACACAGCATCGGGATTTTGAGCATAAATGTTTCCGATCGATATAAGAATCAGAACTAGTGTAATTAATCTCTTCATGTAATTATTCTTTCATTATTTTGATTATTAATACAGTGAAATAATTTATTTGTTTCAATACAAAATAAAATCCGCCTTAATACTTTATACCAAACACATAAAAATAACTTATGATTCCATTATTCTTCAACATATAAAAATCTTTTAATTTTTTGTGTTGGTGTTTTTTCAAACGGTTCGCGCTGCTCAATTATTTTATTAATCTTAGAAAATGTGTTTACACGTTCATTTATCTTTATCAACAGGTCATTTAGAATCCGACTAATAATTTCTCTTGCCTTTCCTTCGTTAAGTTTCTGAATTTTATACGACTCGTCAACCTGTTCGTAATTAAGATAAACCTTAGCAATCAATCCCTCTTTTCTTTCTATAACAATAGATTCCATAACAAAATCAAATTCATTTATAATCGATTCAATTTCTTCCGGATAAATATTCTTGCCGTTGGAGCCGATAATAACATTTTTAGATCTACCTTTAATAAACAAGTAACCGTCCTGGTCAATTACCGCAAGGTCGCCGGTTTTAAACCACCCATCGTTATCGAACACCTCTCTGGTTTTATCCGGATCCTTATAATAACCTTTCATAACATTTGGGCCTTTAACAAGAACTTCACCTTCCCCGGTTTTCGGATTGGGGTTACTCAATTTAATTTGAACATCAGGAATGGATTTTCCGGCTGATCTTAGCCGGACATTAGCTGGAGATGTACCAGTTACAAGTGGCGAGGTTTCCGTTAATCCGTATCCGATTGCATAAGGGAATTCACCTTCTTTAAGAAACCGTTCAACATCAGCGGATAGAGAGGCACCACCAATACAAAACATTTTTAATTCGCCGCCAAAAGTTTTCATCAGCTTTTTGCCGGCTATTTTATGTAATTTTTTTCTAACTGCCGGTAATTTATAGAGTCCCCTTACAACTGGTTTTTTATTAATCTCGGGTAAAATTCTTAAGCGGAATATTTTTTCGATAATTAATGGTACTGCAAGCATTATAGTTGGTTTAACTGTTGAAAGTGCGGGTAATAAAACTGCTGCCGTAGGCGGTTTATCCAGATATGTTACATTGGCACCGGCAATAAAAGGTATAACCAAACCGAGAGTTGATTCAATTGTGTGGAACAATGGTAAAATAGAAAGCATTCGATCTCCGGGAACAACATCTACAAATCCTAACGTTGAAATTGCATTTGAAACAATGTTCGAATGTGTAAGAATAACCCCTTTGGAGTGACCCGTAGTACCGGATGTATAAAGTATCGAAGCAATACTATCTTCAGTAACTTCCTCGGGAATCAATCCGACAAATTTTAATGCAGCTTCTTTAATTTTAGCAAATTCCTTTTTACCGCCGCTGATAACTTCCTTTAATATGTCGTTTTTTGTCTCCGGAGGTATTATTGAGAAGTCGTCAATTAAAATTCTTGTTCGAACAGAATCGCCAGCAAAATCTTCAATCTTATTGAAGTATTTTGCAGAAACAAAAATTGTTTTACACTCAGAATGACGAAGTATATGATGCACCTCTGTTGAATGAAACTCGGTCATAATTGGAATAGCTATAGCGCCCATAGTTGTAATTGCAAAATATGCAATTGCCCAGTTGGGTTGATTTTCACTAAGTATTGCAACTCTATCCCCGGTTATTACGCCTTCGCTTCTAAGAAAGAAAGTAATTGTATCCACTTTTCTTTTAAATTCGGCAAAAGTAATTTTTTCTTTATTAATAAATGAAACCGAAGGAAGATCTGAATACTTTTGCGATGCAGTGTTTAAAACATTCAATAATGTTCTTGGATTTAATTCATACATAATTTTCTTTCCTTATAACATCAATTAGTTACTAAACCGGATCTACATGAACAAAGACTTTCTGCACTTCTTCAAGTTGTTCGAGAGTGAAACGGACACGGTTTCCGATATCGTGAGAGATTTGAGTTGAATGATTTTTATCAACTTCTATATGAATCTCAATATGAAATTTATCGCCAACATAATGTGATCGGAAATCATTTACACCCTTAACACCTTCAATCCCGATTGTAATATTTCTAATTCTATCCTCAAAATTTTTATCTGCAGATTTACCCATTAAGTAATCAATATTCTGTCTGCCGACTTCATAACCGGTTTTGAAAATAAATGCAGCGACAAGAATTCCGGCGATTCCATCAATAAAATTATATCCTAAACCTGTTCCCAGAACACCCAGCAATGCAATTGAAGAAGCAAGTACATCATTCAAACTATCTACTGCCGCAGCATTAACTGCCGGACTTTTAAATAATCTGCCAATACGATGTTGATACCTGTTGAGAACAATCTTTATAAGAATAGTAGATCCCAGAACAATATAAACAGCCGGAATTGCTTTAACGGTCTGCGGTTCTATAATTCTCTTAATCGATTCTTCAACAATATTAATACCAACCACAAATGCAAATACGGCAACAACAAATCCTGCTATTGGTTGAGCCGCGCTATGCCCGAATTGGTGTTTTGAATCCGGTTTCTGATTTGAAACATAGACTGCTCTTTTAATTGCAAGCGATGAAATAATATCTGTAAGTGAGTTAAGTGCCTCCGAAATTACAGCAATGGAATTAGAAATAACTCCGACAATTCCCTTGATGATAAAAAGGAAAATATTTACAAAAAGTGCAACGTCAACTGCTCTTTTTAACCGATGGGGCAAATAATTCTCCTAAAAAAAATGAGGCTGCCTATTTTTATAAATTTCTTAATAGTCAGCCCCACAAAAATAATCAGAAATTCAATCAAACAATTCAATTTCTACTAGGATTTTTCTTCCCAGACCTGGATTAAAGTAACAATATTTTTAACCGAAGCTTCCATATCCTGAACAGCAACATACTCAGTATAAGCATGGAAATTATGTCCACCGGCAAATAAATTGGGCGTTGGTAACCCCATAAAACTTAATCGCGAACCGTCTGTTCCGCCCCTGATGGAAGATTTAAGCGGTTTAATTCCTAATCGATTTAATGCTTCAACTGCAAACTCTTCAACTTTAGGATGCTGGTCGAGAACATACTTCATATTCCGGTATTGTTCAATAACCTCAAACTCATAAGATGAACCGGGGAATTGAGCAACAGTATTTTCAACTAATCCCTTTAACTTACTTTCATACTCTTTCAATTTTTCTGTATCAAAATCCCTGATAATAAATTTGATGATTGTTTGCGTTTCATTACCATTTACGGAAACAGGATGAACATAACCTTCCCGTTTTTCTGTTGTTTCCGGCGATAATGAATCTTTAGGAAGCATTTCTAAGAAGCGTGCGGCAATTTTAATTGAGTTTATCATTTTACCTTTTGCGTAACCGGGATGAACATTCTTCCCGTTAAACTTAATAACAACAGCATCTGCACTGAACGTTTCGGTTTCTACTTCGCCGCGAGTTCCGCCATCTATAGTATAAGCATACTTAGCACCGAATTTCTTAACATCAAATTTTTCGGTTCCGCGTCCCACTTCTTCATCCGGTGTAAAACAGATACGAACTTTACCATGTTTTATTTCCGGATGTTTGATAAGATAGTTCATCGCATCAATTATTTCTGCAACACCAGCTTTGTCATCGGCTCCCAACAATGTTGTGCCGTCTGTTGTAATTATATCAAATCCAATCATATCCTTTAATTCAGGGTTACTTGCAAAATCTATAATCTTAGTTGTATCCCCGGGTAACACAATATCGCCACCCTGGTAATTTTTGTTAATAACGGGATTAACATTTTTGCCACTGACTGCCGGGGATGTATCCACATGCGCTATAAATCCTATTACCGGAATATCTTTATCTGTATTGGAGGGAAGTGTCGCAGTTACATAACCGTATTGATCCATTTCAACTTCCTGCATACCTATTTGTTTTAATTCGTCAACAAGAAGTTTAGAAAGTTCTAATTGCTTTGGGTCGCTTGGAAAAGTTTTTGATTCTTCGTCTGAAGTAGTTTCAATTTTTGCGTATTTTAGGAAGCGTTCAACTACAGTAAATTTGTAATTAGGATCGAACATGGTAACCTCGTTTTCTGTTATAATGATTAATTTTGATGGCAAGTTAATAGAAAATCAGTATCCGTTTCAATAAAATGAAAGGTTATTAAAAGAATCAATTATGAAAATTATTCATATTAATCTCTGAAGCCGATTTTGAATTTATTATTAAAAAATCTAATGTAATTGAGGTAAATAAATGAACACTGTAGAATTAATAAGGAAGAAAAGAGAAGGAGAATCATTAACTAACGAAGAGATAGAATTTCTCGTTTTGAATTTTACACTGGGAAAAATACCATCTTACCAATTCTCGGCATTTTTGATGGCTGGATTTTTAAATGGATTAACAAAACAGGAAACCGCACAGCTTACACGTTCCATGCTTTATAGCGGTAAAGTAATTAACCTGAATTCCATTAAAGGTAAAAAAATTGATAAGCATTCAACTGGTGGAGTTGGCGATAAAACTTCTTTAATCCTTGCCCCAATTGTTGCTGCTGCCGGAGTAAATGTTCCAATGATAAGTGGAAGAGGTCTCGGGCATACCGGCGGCACACTCGATAAGCTTGAATCCATTCCGGGGTTCTATACAAACGTAACATTAAGTCAATATAAAACAATCATTAAAAAGTGTGGCGCTGTTTTAGCCGGGCAGACAAAAGAAGTTGCACCGGCGGATAAGCTTATTTATGCCCTCCGGGATGTAACGGCAACTGTTGAATCGATTCCTTTTATTACTGCGAGTATAATGAGTAAAAAATTAGCGGAAGGAATTGATGGGCTTGTTCTGGATGTTAAAACCGGTTCCGGCGCATTTATGAAAAGTTATGACGATTCATTGGCGCTTGCTGATTCGCTTATTAATACAACAAAAGCATTTAACAAAAAGGTAATTGCATTTATCACCGATATGAACCAACCGCTCGGAAATTATATAGGTAACTGGATGGAGGTTTATGAATCAATTAAGGTATTGCAAGGCGAAAAGGTGATGGATCTATTAGAGTTGAGTTTATACTTATCCGGTGCGATGATTTATTTGGGTGGTAAATCAAAATCGATGGAAGAAGGAATTGAGCTTGCAATAAAAATGATAAAGAGCGGAAAGGCGTTCGATAAGTTTATGGAAATTGTTAAACTTCAAGGCGGCAACACGTATTACATTAAGCATCCATCCAAATATCCCGAATCAAAATTTCATGAAAAAATTTATGCAAATAAATCCGGCTATGTTAAATCAATTAATTCATTCGAGATTGGTATGGCTTCGCTTGAACTTGGTGCCGGAAGAATTACAATGGAAGATAAAATCGATCCAAAAGCTGGAATAATTTTCTATCCTAAGATCGGTCAGAAAATCTCTAAAGGCGAACTTATTGCTGAAATATTTACAGACAAGAAACAGATAATCGAACCGGTTAAAAGAAAGATTTGTAATACTCTTCTGTATTCAGAAAAGAAAACCAAACCTGTTGAGTTAATTAAATTTGTTTCGGATTATTAATAATGCTGCCCGGGGTGAATTTTTGAAAAGAATTATTTTTTTAGTGCTGATATTTGGGGTTTTACTTTCCTGTTCGGATAAAAAAGAAGAAATAAAAAAATCCAGTACAATAATTGATGACTTAGGGAATAGTTTTCAATTCGATACTCCCCCGCAAAGAGTGATTACTCTTGCGCCAAACCTGACTGAATTTATCTTTGATTTGGGGTTGGAAAAATATCTTGTTGGAAATACATCTTATTGTGATTTTCCTGATGATGCTAAAACGGTCGAAAAAGTGGGGGATATGCTTACATTCAATTTCGAAAAAATTCTTACATTAAAACCGGATTTAATTTTTATTACTGTAGAAGGAAACACAAAAGAAACTTATGATAAATTCAACGAACTCGGCTTAAAAGTATTTGTCTCTAATCCTCGTGGATTTAAGGGGATAAAAAAAACATACCTGGATTTTGCATCAATCTTCGGAATAAAGAACAAAGCAGAACTCAAAATTGAAGAGTGGAATTCAACAATTGCAGAGATAAAACAAGAATCCGAAAGCTACAATAAACCTACTATGTATTGTGCTGTTGAGCTTAAACCGATTATGGTAGCGGGTAAGAATACATTTATTAATGAAATAATAGAAATTTGCGGCGGTATTAACTTAGCAGCTGTTTTACCACAAAATTATCCGGTTCTAAGCAGAGAAGAAATTCTAAGAAGCAATCCCGATTATTTTCTTTTTACAGCCCACATCAACGATAAAGTTGAAAATATTGTAAACACATACCCCGAATGGAGATCCTTAGGTGCCGTAAAGAATAAAAAGGTTTTACTAATTGATAGAAATTTATTCGGAAGGCCGGGACCTCGGTTTACAGAAGCTGTGGAAACTCTATTTAAGCTTCTTCATCCTCTTGAGTAAGATTTTCTTCTTCACTTGCAATAAACAGCATTGCACATTTATCACCCTTAAACTTTCCCTTAGCTTTACAATTCTGATATCTCTGCTTCACTTGTTCAACATTTACATCTGATATGCCAAACATATCAAGTTCTTCACCGCATTCGGCACAGAAAATAACTCTTTTGAGAGGGGCTTCATCTTTATTATGTGTGTAATTCTTTTTTTTCATAGTCATTTATTGGTTCCCAATCCAATCCTTCGCACGGCAGAAGATCGAGAGTGGGATGTTTATCATGCATTAAACAAATAATTGCAGTCTTATCAAAATGTTTACAGGTTGAACAGAGCGTATTCTTAATTATTTCCCTGTTCTTTTCAATAAATAACCTGTATTGAATTGTTGCGGGATGAATTATAACTCCATAAATAGAAATTATACCCGCCCACCACCAGTATCTGTATTCAATATAACCTTGCAGCAACCATAAAACCGGAATTAATATTGCCGTTCTAATTATTGCCCAGAATATTATTCCGCCCATAAACTTCTTTCTCTTTGTCAGAAACTTAGTTATTGTAAATGGCAGTGTCAAACCAATTGGAAGTAAACTTTATAGTCCTATTAAATTGATTTTAGTTCTACCATATTTTAACTTTGAGCAGTGTAAGATTACCAGAAGATTAAAATTATATTGGATTAATAATTGGACGAACAACAGAGACCCGAAATAGTACCTTCAACGGCACAAACACAACCGCCAGCTAATACTGATAAACCCCAGCAAAATAAACGACCAACAAGAAAATACTATTATAACAGGAAAAAGTTTAAACCCGCTCCGGGACAGCAGGAATTTCCGGTAAGAGAACAACTAAAATTTTCATTTAAAAAAATATCAATCGTTATCCCTCTTTATAACGAAGAAGATGCACTTCGTCCTTTATATTCCGAACTTAAGAAAGCATTAAAAAATTATTCGTCGGATTTTGAGATAGTTTTTATTGATGATGGAAGTAGCGACCGTTCACTGGCAATAATAAAGGAGCTTGCGCGTACCGATAACAAAATTAAGTACATCAGTTTTAGAGCTAATTACGGTAAGTCGGCAGCTCTGCAAGTTGGCTTTAAGCATGCAACGGGCGACGCAATTGTTACAATGGATGCCGACCTTCAGGATGATCCGGCAGAAATTCAGAACCTGTTGATTAAACTTGGAGAAGGTTACGATCTTGTTTCGGGATGGAAAAAGAAAAGATACGATCCGTTCGTTAAAAAAATATCATCGCGGTTTTTCAATTTTGTTACACGTGTATTAACAAGAATAAAGATACACGATTTCAATTGCGGATTAAAAGCATATAGAAAGGATGTTGTTCATTCAATAAATGTTTACGGTGAGTTACACCGTTATATTCCTGTACTTGCAAAGTGGAGAGGATTTTCAATTTCGGAAGTTGTTGTAAAACATCACCCGCGCCGTTATGGCAAAACGAAGTTCGGGATATCACGCTTCTTTAAAGGTTTTATTGATCTAATTACTGTTATTTTTACCACACGCTATGTTAAACGTCCAATGCACTTGTTCGGATTCGTTGGATTAATAGCAGCCTTCGCCGGATTTATTATCAGCCTTTACCTCACATACGAAAAGTTTATACTTGGTATTGGTATCAATAACCGGCCAGTTTTCTTCCTGGGTATTTTGTTAATTATTGTTGGTATTCAATTCTTTGCCATCGGTTTGATTGGTGAATTGATTGTTCATACCAACCAGGATGAAAAAGAGTATGTAATAAAAGAGAAAAAGTAAGGATATTCTTCTCAATAATTATCAGTCTCTTTTCCTAACCTCCGGAATTAAATTGCTTGTCCATCAAGATAATATTCTATCCAAAAATTCTTATTTTTGAACACACTTTAGGGATATTAAGATGAAGTTTCACGTCGTATCCGGTGCATGCGGATTTGTTGGTAGGCATACTGTATTACAACTATTAAAGCGAACATTCGACAACATTATTATGGTTGATGACCTCTCGGTTGGAACTCATCCATCTACATGGCTGCAGAATTTTACTTCCAGAAAATTTAAAGATGTTGAAATAATTGGTAAAGAAGAAAGATTGTATTACTGGCAAATGGACTTTAGAAAGTTCCTTCATAAAATTCAGGAAGACCCCAATTGGCTTAAGAATGAATACGGAGTGAATTTCGAATTAGGAGATGCGTTTCATTTTGCTGCGATTGTAGGAGGCCGTGCAAAAATTGAAGGCGATCCGATGGCTGTTGCGTTAGACCTTTCCATTGATGCTGAGTTTTTTAACTGGATTGCGAAAGCAAAACCCGAACGAGTGCTATACCCAAGTTCCTCCGCTGCGTACCCTATTAATATGCAAACAGAAGACGATGCTGTTGCACTTAAAGAAGCAGACATTAATATTGATGGTTACACATTAGGAATGCCCGATTTAACCTATGGATGGACAAAAATGACAGGTGAATTTCTTGCGAAGATAGCAGCACGTAATTACGGAATTTCAATTGTTTGTATCCGTCCATTCTCAGGTTATGGCGAAGACCAGGATTTAAGCTATCCTGTTCCGGCAATTGCAAAACGTGCAGCGCGTAAAGAAAATCCATTCGAAGTTTGGGGTTCGGGTAAACAGGGGCGCGACTTTGTTCACATTGATGATATTATGGATTGTATGTTCTTGGCAATGGATAAAATCCATGATGGCACAGCAATTAATATTGGTTCGGGAAAACTTACTTCATTTATAGATCTTATCAATTTGTTTAGCAAATTTGCCGGTTATTCACCAACAATTAAACCGTTATTGGATAAACCTGTTGGTGTTTATTCTCGATACTGCGATATGAGTTTTGTTAAAGAAAGATTGGGATGGGAACCAAAAATTTCTCTTGAAGAAGGTATGAAACGTGTTTATGATGTTGCCCTCGAAAATTTAAAACGGGAGAAGTAATAAGTGAAATCGTCAGCTTTATCGTTCCCCATTTTCAATTCTCAATTTTCAATTACGTTATGAAGCGAATTGTAATCTTTGGTCCCGGTCCCCAATTTAAAGGAGGAATTGCTAATTATACTTCTTCTCTGGCTAAAGCACTTGATAAGGAAGGTGCTGAAGTACATATAGTATCGTGGACTCAAATGTACCCTTCCATTTTCCCGAGGGATCTAATCGATAGAAGCAGTAAATCAAACTTGCTCGAAAAAACTAAAATTTACGTTCATTATATAACAAACTATAATAATCCGTTTACATGGAAAAGAACAGTAAAAATAATTAATGATCTTAAGCCGGATATTGTTGTTGTTCAATGGTCTGTATCAATCCAGGGATTGCCAATCGGTTATATAACAAAAAGATTGCGCGCCGTCTGTAATGCTGAAATAATTTTCGACCTACATGTGGTTAAACAAAAAGAGACAAGTTTAATAGACGGACTTATGTTAAGATACGCTCTCTCAAAGCCCCAAACTTATATTGTTCATTCCCTTAAAACTTTTGAAGAACTGAAATCGGTCTTTCCGGGTATAAAATATAAATTGATTGATAACGAACGACGTGCAAAATTATCGTCGATTCAACAAGTTATAAAGCTCTACCATCCCGTATACGACATGTTTACACCCGATCCAAATTTCGATAAAGAAAAACAGAAATCGGAATTGGGCTTACACAAACACGTCTTTCTTTTTTTTGGATTCATAAGGAAATACAAAGGGCTTCATAATGTTATCAATTCATTTGCAAAACTTGCAAAGGAAAGAAACGATGTTTCACTCTTAATTGTAGGAGAATCTTTCTGGGAAACTCTTGATCCTAAAAAAATATCTACAAAAATAAAACAGAAAGTTTTTGGTGTAATTAAGAAAATACTGGTTAAGAAATCTGACGACGAAACAAATTATAAACCGCTTGAATTGATTGAGAAACACGGAATTGACGATAAAGTAGTTGTGGTTAATCGTTATGTTGGCAATGAAGAAGTTCATAAATATTTTCAGTTAGCGGATTGTAATGTTCTGTTTTATCTTGTTGCAACACCTTCGGGAGTGGAATCGATTGCATATAATTTTAAGTTGCCTTCTATTGCAACTAAAGTCGGTCATTTCCCTGAAACAATAATTGACGGTTATAATGGTTATCTTGCCGAACCTGAAAATATTGAATCGATGTATGAAACGATGAAAAGATTTATTGATAAACCGATTCCACCGGAAAATGTTGAGGAGAAATCGAAACAGATGAGCTGGGAGAATTATGCTAAATCAATACTAAATTATTCCTAATTCTATTTTCGAATAAATTAAAACAAGTTTATAAACAGGAGAATAAATGACCAAGCAACAAAAGAAACAAACCAGGAAATCTTCGGAAATCGGTTTTTCGTTCGACAAAATTATTCCTGAAAAATACCAGACGCTTTTCTTCCTGTCGGTTATATTTGTTCTAATTATCATTTTCTTTTCGCCGGTTGTATTCGGAGGTAAGACAATAGCATCCGCAGATTTTCTACAGGGAAAAAGTTTGCGCGAGTATGCTACTAAAGAGAGGGATGGATTATCGCTCTGGAATCCACATATCTTTTGCGGAATGCCGGCAGTTGTTACAGCGCTTTCACCTCGCTGGTTCGATCTCACTTCTGCAATTTATTCAATCTTATCATTGGCGTTTTATTCAGTAACCAGCGATTACAGCATAACATACCTCTTGAGCTTTATTATACTTGGTTTTTCTGCATACTTTTTAATGAGGGAGTTTGGA
>JAGXSM010000178.1 GCA_018333725.1 Melioribacter sp.
ATAACAGTTAATTATGCAGAAAAATTTGTAGATGCAGAAACTATGGGTGGTGATATTGAAATTAAATCCGTTGACGGATGGATCAAAGCTAAAACTATGGGTGGTGATATAGAAGCTAAAATGGTTGGTGACCCGAATAAGGGTGAAAGAAACGTTACATTGACTTCAATGGGCGGTGATATAACTCTTACTGTTCCTTCCGGATTATCGATGGATATAGATGTTGAAATTGCATTCACTAAAAAGTATGATGGTGATGTAAAGATTGTTAGCGACTTTAAACTTGATGAGGAAATCTCCAAAGAGTGGACTAAAAAGAATGGTTCTGCACGTAAGACACTAACAGGTAAAGCAGCTTTTGGAGGAGGCAAGAATAAAATTAAGATCTACACGATTAACGGGAATGTTTATTTGAAGAAAAGTTAAAAATAAATTATTGATATGATTAAGCCCGGTCTTAAATATTGCCGGGCTTTTTATTCTTTCAATCCTAAAAACTCGATCAGTCTGTTGTGAGCATTATCCGAAAGTTCCACATTATATTTTTTATAGAATTGAATTGTTGTATCAACCGACTTAAAATAATGCTGACAGTTATCACACTTTTCGAGATGAGCTTTTATTTCAATGCACTTTTGTGAATCGAGCTCTTCACCAAGATTATCGCAAATGTGCGACATAACATCTTTACACGTAGGTATTTCGGTTTTAATTGTTGTTTTATATTCACTCATATTGAAGACTCTTATTTAATTCATCTCTTAAAAACGCCCGTGCTCTATGAAGACGTGATTTTACTGCCGGGACAGAAAGCTCAACAATTTTAGCCGTTTCCTCGGTCGATAAACCTTCAACATCCCTCAATAAAAAAACCACTCTATATTCCGGTGAGAGCTTTTTAATAGCCTCATCAAGAATAGCTTTTAACTCGTTATTCTCTGTAACTCTATCCGGAGTTACTTTCCAATCTGCAATACTTGCTTCATCAATTGAGGCTTCTTCATCATCAAACGAAGTGAAACCGGCTTTCGATTCACTTCTGGCAAGCATTAAACAATGATTCGCAACAACTCTATAAAGCCATGTTGATAATTTAGACTGTCCGCTGAACTGACCGATATTTTTTACCATGCTTAAAAATGTTTCCTGCATAGTATGTTCGGCTCTTTCCTTATTCCGGCAGATCTTAAATGAAAAATTAAAAACAGTCTGTTCGTAATTCTTCACAAGTTCGGTTAATGCTTTTCTATCACCACGTTGTGCATCGGCAATAAGTTTTAATTCGTCCATAGGTAAGATGATTTTATTCTATAATGGTTTCAAATTTACTGTCCAGACTTTTCCATAGGTATAAACTCACAATCGAACAGTACGGATGCCAGTTATTTTCTCTGGCAAGTTTCTTTATTTTTTTCTCATCAGGCAGTTTTCTTAAACCGTAATTTAGCATAATGGCTTTTCGTATTCCAAGGTCGGTTACTGGTAAAACATTCATGCGACCAAGCGTAAACATAAGAAACATTTGTGCGGTCCAGACCCCAATCCCTTTTACTCTTGTTAAGTCTCCAATAATCTCATCATCACTTTTCTTAGAGAAATTACGGATTCTGATTTCTTTATCAATTACTTTACGAGAAAGATCTTTAACATACTTAACTTTTGCATTAGAGAGCCCGAAGCCTCTTAATAGTTCATCATTGGAAATAATAATGTCTTCCGGACTTGGCTTGTGATTGAAATGGTTAATAAACCGGTTATAAATAGAACTTGCGGCTTTTACGGATAGTTGCTGCCCTATGATAGCGCGCAACAATGAATTGAAGTATTGGCTGTGAGGTTGTAAATTGCACTTGCCGAACTTTGCAATTAATGATGATACTACTTTATCATTCTTTTTAAGGTGGGTAAGGACAGAATTAATTTCAGTTTGTGACATATTTCCGAACAAATTTTATTGAGATAAATGGAAAATCAACTCTCTATAGTACTTGGCAGAAACAAATTACTGAAAAATGTTGACATTAAAAAAATTGATCTGAACCGTATTAAAGGAAGACTCTTTACTATTTCGGAGGGGCAGATTATTTATAGAGAAGGAGATTCTGCAGATATAATTTTCCTTGTGATTAACGGCGAAATTAATCTGTTAAAGAAAAGAATGCTTGGTAAACCAAAATCATACATTTTTACTGATAATGATTTTTTCGGGCACGATGAATTTTTTGAAGAAACAACTAGATTTTCTACAGCAGTTGCGTTAAGAGATTCATATCTAATTTCCCTTTCGAAAAATGAAATTGATGAATTGATTAAACAGGATGATGAAATTTATGTGAACTTGCGTCAACCTTCCGCCGAAATTGAACAGGAATTATTTAAAACCACAACTGAAACCCAATCGAAAAAAACATTTGAAAGTGAATCGGGCCCCGAGGAGAGCGCTGTTCAAAAAAAGACCTTAAATGGCGAAGATGATTTTTTTAAATCCCTTGTTACTTCAGACGGATTTAATTCCCCCAATATCATTCCTGCAATTGAACCAACTGAAGAATCGGAAAAAAGTGAAACGGAAGAGAGTGAAATATTAGATCAGAAATTTCAAGAAGCTTTTTTAAATGACGATGGTATTCCAAAAGCCGAAGTAGATTTGACCGATATGTTAGAAAACGAATCCGAACCGACACCAATTGATGAACAAAAAGAAATTCAGAATTATGAAAGTAATTTACTTGATGAAGATGGAATACCTAAACCGGAATTTGAATTACCTGAAATTCCTCATCTACCTCAACAACCGGAACAAAATTTAAGTGAGCTTGATGATGCATTGTTCAGTATTCTTAGCGGCGGAGAAACTCCTTTTATAGAAAAACCGTTTAACAAAACATTTAATGAAACACCCGATATAAACCCGTTTATAGATTTAACCGAACCTGTGCAGGAACCGGAACCTGAAATTGTGCAGATTCCAACCGAACCTGTTATAGAAATACCCGAAGAAATTGCACCCGTAATTCCCGAAGAAAACAAAACTGGTTATGAATCCCCGGCTGACTATGAAACGGAAGAAATTTTTGCCGAAGCAGATAAACAGGTTTCGCAATTTGGAAAAACTGAAGAAGACGAGATAAATTCTCAACCAATAAGCGAGGAAGGTGCTATGGGGAACGATCAACTTAAGATGATTATTAAAGCTGCCGAACTTGTTAACTCAACCATAAAAATTGATGAGGTACTTAAAAATATTGTTGAAGTGGCTACCGATCTTACTAATGCAGAAAGAGGAACTCTCTATCTGGTAGATCGCGAAAAGTTAGAACTCTGGTCTCTTATTGCAATGGGAAGCGAACGAAAAGAAATTAGAGTTAAACTTGGAGAGGGGCTATCCGGTTTTGTTGCTAAAACCGGCGAGATACTTAATATTAAAGATGTACGCAAAGATCCGAGATGGAGATCGGACTTTGATAAAACGAGTGGATTTGTTACTAAAACAGTTCTCACTTTTCCTATAAAAAATAATAAGGAAGAGATTATTGGTGTACTTCAGTTATTGAATAGCCGTAACGGCGAGTTTTCTAAAATAGATGAAGAATTACTCAACGCAATTTCAATTCACGCTGCACTCGCATTACAAAACGCCGAAATGGTAGAAAAACTCTTACAGCTGGAAAGAATTCAATCCCTTGGCAAAATGGCAAACTTTCTTATTCAGGATATTAAAAAACCGATTCTTGTTAGCAAACGTTACGTTGAACACTTAAAAACAAAAACACTGCCGACGGATAGCGCACAAATTATTGAGATGCTTAACGAACAGCTCAGTCAGGTTGCAGATCTTGTTCAAACAACATCAAGCTATTCCGAAGGTAGAACTATTCTCCGCACGCTCAATGTTAGTTTGAATAACACGCTTTCAGATTATGCTGCAAGGATAACCGCTTATGTAGAATCGAGAAACTGTCAGATAATTTCTGAATACGATAAAGATGTAACCGTTAAACTTGATGTTAAAGAATTTTATCAGTGCTATATGCACATTATTAAAAATGCTTGCGATGCAATGCCCGATGGCGGTAATATCTATATCTCTACAAAAAGAGACGATAAAGAAAAACGGGTTAAATTATTCTTTAGAGATAACGGACTTGGAATTGCCGATAGTCTAAAAGAGAAAATTTTTGAACCGTTCTTTACCCAGGGCAAAAAAGAAGGTGCCGGCTTAGGACTTTCTATTACAAGGAAAGTGGTTGAAGCCCACAATGGAAAGATTGATGTTCAAAGTTCACTTGGCGAAGGAGCAACATTTATAGTTATGCTTCCTACAGCTTCATCGGTTTAATTAATTACCGCGGCAGATAATTCTTTTAAATCAATCCGGAATATATGCCTTACAACCTGATTACAATATTAGGTCCTACAGCCGTTGGAAAGACCCGCCTGGCTGCTCTTCTTGCAAATAAATTTAATGGCGAAATTATTTCGGCCGATTCCCGACAGGTTTATAGAAAATTGGATTTAGGTACCGGAAAAGATTTTGAGGATTATCTTGTTAACGGTAATTCTATAAAATATCATTTAATAGATGTAATTGATCCGGGAGACGAATTTAATCTTTTCTTATTCAATAAAATGTTTTATAAAATTTTCTTCGAACTGCAATCGAAAAATAAACTCCCGTTTCTTGTAGGTGGCACAGGACTCTTTTTGCACTCGGTATTATCGGGTTACAATCTTAATCACGTTCCGTTTGATGAAACTAAGTACAAAGAATTAGAATCGTACGATATTGATTTTTTATCCGAGTATTTAAAAAAGATTAATCCCCGCTTACATAACACAACCGATCTATTAATTAAAGAGCGTGTTATAAAAGCAATTATGATTTCTGAGCAAAAAGATTTTGAAGGTGTTGAAAATAAAACCGAGATTAAATCGCTCACAATTGGTATTAAACTCGATAGGGAATGTGTTAAAGAGAGAATTACTGCGCGGCTTAAACAAAGACTTGAAAATGGAATGATAGATGAAGTAAGTAATCTCCTTAAAAGTGGAATTTCATTTGATAAACTTCACTTTTGGGGATTAGAATACCGTTTCATTGGAAGTTTCTTGAAAGGTGAGTTGAATTATGAAGAGATGTTTGAAAAGCTGAATAGCGGAATACACAACTTTGCAAAACGGCAGATGACATGGTTCAGGAAAATGGAACGCGAAGGAATTGAGATAAACTGGATTGACGGGGCAGATTACTCGCAAGCAGAACAAGTCATTTCGGGAAAGTATTTTTCGTGATAAAAACTTCCACACAAAATTTTCCTTCTATTGTTACAAAGTACCTTCAAAAGTATGGATCTGATAAATGGTCTGTGCGGCAAGAAAGAAATAGCTTATACGACAACATAGTTGTTATACCGGCAATTGCTGAATATGATAACATAAATAACCTGTTGAATTCACTTAAGAAGAATGATAGAAATTATTTGCTTAAGACACTTATTCTGTTTGTAATTAATAATGGGGAAAGTGTGTCAGAAGAAATAAAGACAAACAACGCGCAAACTATTGCTTTGCTGGAAGAATTAATTTACAATGAAGAACTAATAATTGGATTTGTGGATGCATCCTCGGAAGGTCTTTCAATGCCGGATAAAGATGCCGGGGTTGGATTAGCAAGAAAAATAGGTCTGGATCTTGCTCTTACGCTTCTTGATTATAACTCACACAATAAAAAACTTTTAATCTGCCTTGATGCGGATTGTGAAGTGCAGAGCAGTTATTTACCTTCGATAGTAGATGTTTTTAATAAGGATAGAATTGAAGCTGCTGTAATTGAATATGAGCATCGTTTGCCGGAGGATGAATTATCTAAGTCCGCCATCATTTGTTATGAAATATTTTTGCGTTACTATGTTCTCGGTTTATCATATGCAAACTCGCCGTATGCATTTCATACTGTCGGTTCAACTATGGTTTGCGATTACGAAAGCTATATTAAAATTGGCGGTATGAATAAACGTAAAGCTGCGGAGGATTTCTATTTTCTAGAAAAGCTGGCAAAGGTAGTAAGTATTCAAAAAATATCACGAACTAAAGTTTTTCCATCCAGCCGTATATCGTGGCGCGTACCGTTTGGAACGGGGCAGCGAATGAACCGTTTTGCAGCCGGTACTCATGATGAATTCTGTTTGTTCGACTTCCGGATATTTGATATTCTTAAAGAATGGAATGCGTATTATTATTCCGATGAATTAATAACCGTTACAGAGTATTTATCGTTTGCCGGAAAACTTAATCCTGTAGTTAAAAATTTTCTTGAGTTGAATTCTTTCCAGGATCAATGGAAAAAAATATTGAGCAATGCTAAATCAATAGAACAAATTCGTAAGCAGAAAAAAATCTGGTTCGATGGATTCAGAACAATGAAGTTGATCCATTATTTGCGAGATAACGGTTTTCCAAATATCAATATGTTTGATGCACTGGATGATTTATTCGTAAAATTGAAAATCGATACAAATATTCCAAGAAATGAATCTATCCCTTCAATCCAAATTCAGCAGAACTATTTACAAATATTAAAAGAAGCCGGGTTGGCTTCCTGAAATCAGAATTAATCATCTTACCTTAAACTTTCGTATATTTTGCCCGCTTTTTAAACAGATTTTAAAGAAACATCGGGAATTATGGATCTCTACCAAAAACTTAAGGCAATAAAAGAGAAGTACGATAAAATCAATGAACAATTATCCGATCCAACTATATTATCGGACCAGACCAAATATATTGCTTTGGGAAAAGAAAGGATGCAGATTGTTGAAATTGTTGAAGCATTCAATGAATACGACACATTGATTAAAAATCTTGAGGGAAATAAAGAAATTATAGAAACATCTGATGATAAAGAATTATTGGAAATTGCCGAAAGTGAATTAGAAGAATTAAAAGTGAAGCAAATAAACCTAGAAGAAAAAATCAAATTTCTTTTAATACCGAAAGATCCTGATGATGATAAAAGTGTGATTGTTGAAGTACGTGCCGGAACAGGTGGTGAAGAAGCCGGACTATTTGCAGCCGATCTTTACCGCATGTATTCACGATATGCCGATTTGAGAGGATGGAAGAGAGAAGTAATTGATATAAGCGATACTGGCGGACTCGGTGGAATTAAAGAAGCAGTGTTTAGTTTGATTGGTGCGGGAGTATATGGTGATTTAAAATTCGAAAGTGGTGTTCACCGCGTTCAGCGTGTTCCGGCTACCGAAGCAAGCGGAAGAGTACATACATCTGCTGCGTCTGTTGCCGTCCTTCCGGAAGTTGAAGATGTTGAGGTGGATATAAATCCCGGCGATTTACGGATTGATGTTTATAGAAGCGGTGGAGCCGGTGGTCAGAATGTTAATAAGGTTGAAACAGCCATTAGAATAACACATCTTCCAACAGGACTTGTTGTTCAATGCCAGGATGAACGGTCGCAGTTGAAAAACCGTCAGAAGGCAATGAAAGTTTTGAAAGCAAGATTGTATGATATGAAACTCCAGGAGCAGAATAAAGAAATTGCTCAGCAGCGTAAGTCAATGGTTAAGAGCGGCGATAGGAGTGAAAAAATCCGTACGTATAACTATCCACAAAACAGAGTTACCGATCATAGAATTGGACTAACTCTCTACAACCTCTCTGAAGTGATGGAAGGTGAGCTTGACGAGTTAGTAGAAAAACTTAAACTGGCAGATAGAACTGAAAAACTTCAAAGCAGCCTTTAATTGATTTTCCTTTCAGATACAATTGGTAATTAGGGAGTTATATGACTGGCTGCTTAAAAAGAAAATTAATCAGTTCTTAATAAAATCCCACAGGACATTAACAATTTTCCACTCGCCATTCCACTTTGCCATGTGTATGTAATCAAAAAATCCTTTTGCAACTGTTTTAATACTTGCATTATTTCCGGTGATATCGAGAATTTCAAATTCAAAAATGCGCTGATCCGGTTGAACTAATTTTCCCCCACCGGCTTTTGTAATATTGATTAATGTCAATGCACTCATTTGATCGAACCGCTGTCTACCTGTTTGTGGATCTATCCGCAGATTTCGTTTTGCAAGTTCCGGATGCAGTGCTTTTTCCATCCGCTCTGCATTCCCTTCATAAAATCCAAAGATATAATTCATTGCTGTCTGTTTTATTGCTAATGAGTCTTCCGGGGTTTGTGCTTCTGATGCATTGTTTATAAAAAGAAATAATGCTATAAATAAAATTCCTTTTTTCATTTTAACACCTTATATAAGTTTTTATATAAGATTAAGACGTTTTTAAGGATAGTTAGTTTATTTCATTAGAAAATCACTTTTGTAAGATTTATTTGATTGAGGAGTAGTAACACAGTAAGTAAAATCTTTCTTTAATGAATAAGCTCCGACTTCTCCCGATTTAGAGAGAGCAACATAACATACATTAACATCATCCAGGTTTTTATTGCTTCTATAAACTCTCTCAACTGCCAGTTCACATGCCTTTTGAGGTGACATTCCTTCCCTCATTTTTTCAACGATTAAAAAACTTCCAAGTGTTCTCATTACGTATTCACCATTTCCTGTTGAAACGGCACCGCCAACAGCATTATCAACATACAGGGCAGCGCCAATAATTGGAGAATCGCCGACGCGCCCATGTAATTTAAACGCCATTCCGCTTGTTGAAACACCGCCGCTAATATTGTTATTCTTATCTATTGCCATCATTCCGATTGTATCGTGATTATTTGGTTTTTTATTTTTCTTTTTCCATTCAATCCAGGCAGCTTCAGCTTTTTTTGTAAGAAGATTCTCTTCCTTAAATCCGTTTTCAAGTGCGAATTTTTTTGCCCCTTGGCCGGCAAGCATTACGTGTTTAGTTTTTTCCATTACAAGCCGTGCAACTGAAATTGGATGCATAATGTTTTGTAAGAAGGCAACAGAACCGGCATTACCTTTCCAGTCCATTATAGAAGCATCTAAAGTAACAATGCCATCCGCATCCGGAAATCCGCCGTATCCAACCGAAGTATCATCAGGATTTGATTCCGTTACTCTAATACCCTGTTCGATTGCATCAAGAGAATTTTTACCTTCAAGTAAAACTTCCATTGCTTTTGCGTTCGAATTTAAATTTGGCTCCCACGTTGAAACCACAATCGGGTAACTTATGTTTGCAAATGTTTTAGAGAAAATATTTTTTGTTGGAAGTTGACCAAGTAAAATCCCCCCGCCCGTAACGGCTCCGGTTTTTATAAAATTTCTTCTCTTCATTTTGTCTCCAAATTAGCGGATGAAAATATTCTCAAGTAAGTTTTTGTTTTACATGCTGATTTATTCTAATTAAACCGGGATTATTATCAAATAATTTTATAACATTTTCAAATAAAAATAATCGATCCGGCTTGTACAGAGAATTATAAACAACTTCAATCAACTTAAAATCTTCCTCGGTATCAACTGTCCATCGGTGAAATGAATAGTCTATATTACCAGTATAACTTTTTATCTTGAACAACTCAGGATTCGAATAAATATACGGTGTAACATGTTCTCTTTCAGAATTTGTCCTGGCTTCTGCAAAAGCTTTTTCGAGTGCATGGAAAGAAATTATTTCCGTATCAAGTCCACGTGGAAAAGTTCTCTTAACAACATTGCTCATACAATCGCAGACATCCTCTTCACGTTTAAATTCATCGAGCATTTTATCAATAATCACGGGATCAATTATTGGGCAATCCGATGTAATTCTAATAATCGTGCCGGCATTGAATACTCTTGCTGTTTCATAATATCTTGATAATACATCTTCCACGCTTCCGCGGTAATACGGAATATTATTTGATCTGCAAAACTCTTCAGTTTGATCATCTTCCTTATCTAATGTAGTAGCAACAACAATCTTATCGATAAGCTTAGAATAAGAAAGCCGGTTTATTACATGCCACAGCATCGGTTTGCCGGAAATTTCTTTGAAGATTTTTCCTTTGAGACGTGTTGAGCCGTAGCGTGCCTGGACAATAGCAACTGCGGATTTTATTTCGTTATTCAATTAAGTCCCAGCTTAATGGAGTTCCTTTTTCAATATTTACTTTAGCTTTTTTGCCTAGAATATCTTTGAAATATTTTGGAGCTAATCCGTTTGATGGACGAATAGACCGGATATTATTTTCAGTAAGGAGTTCACCTTTTTTAATATCATCAACGGAGAAAAGGGATCTGGCAAAAGTTCTGCTGTGTATTACATTTTCGGATTGTGAAAAACCGTGTTCACCTAAAGCAGATTCAACGTACCTGATTTCATCCACCATCTTCTTAAATTGATCGGGTTCAAGTGAAAACATTGAATCGGGACCGCCGATTTTCTTATCAATTATGAAATGTTTTTCAATGATTCTGGCACCAAGGGCAACAGCAGCAATCGGAACGGTTGTTCCAGTAGTATGATCCGAAAGTCCAACGATTGTTTTAAATTTTTTCTGCAGATAAGTAATAGAATTCAGGTTGGCGTCTTCAATCTTAGCAGGATATTCCGAAGTACATTTTAGTAATGCGATATTGTAATTACCCGATCTATGGCAAGCATTTATAGCGTCTTGAATTTCTTCTTCTGTTGCAATCCCGGTGGAAATAATCATTGGTTTGCCTTTCGACGCAACATATTCAATTAATGGAATATCAACTATTTCGAAAGAGGCAATTTTGTAAGCGGGAACATTCATCTTCTCAAGAAAATCAACGGCTGATTTATCAAACGGGGAAGAGAAGCAGATAAGTCCGATCTCTTCAGCAATTTTTTTTAACCTGGGTTGCCACTCCCATGGTGTATATGCACTTTGATATAGTTTGTAAAGTGTTGTGCCGTCCCAGATGGTTCCTTGCTGAATTTTGAAATATTCTTTATCGCTATCAATTGTTAATGTATCCGGTGTATAAGTTTGAAGTTTAACCGCATCAGCCCCGCAATCTTTAATTGCTCTTATCGATTCAGCAGCAATATCAAATTGTTGATTGTGGTTGGCAGAAAGTTCGGCAATTATAAATACTCTATTACTCCCGCCAATTTCCTTATTTCCAATTTTCATTTTCATTATTCCGGGCGTTTCAAAATATATTTCATAAAAATATGTCCATTAATTAATTCATCGCAGTCAATTACAAAACCGGAAGAGGTAAAACTATTGATAGAGACATTGTTTTCCGGACGAATATAAGCAATAATATTTTTAAGCTGATGATGTTCAGAAAAAATTTTCGAACAGCCCATTTGTATTATCTTTTTCGAAAGACCTTTACCTCTAAAATTCCCCGATATACTGATGGAAGTTACAGCGGAATCATTGTTTAAATCAAACCGGATCTGACCAATAAAATTATCCTTATTATCAAAAGCCAGAAAGAAAGCATAATTGTCCCGTTCAATTTTATCGGCAAACCATGTTTGATGACTTTCCCATTCAATAGGATGAGTGTTTATTGAGTTCTGCCGGACGGACGGATCATTGGAAAGATTGTAAACCTTTTCGGAATCAGACTCGACAGCTTTGCGTAAATAAAATCCGTTTTTTTCACATGATTTATCAATAAGATAATTGATAACTCTTACCGGACCCTGACCATCAACATTATCTCTGCCAATTTTACTTAATTTTTTTCTTACCGATACGCTTTCCAATTTTTTTAGTTGTTCATTTATCTTACGCAGGTAAAACCGGTCATTATGCTGAATAACATCGAGCAAAAACCCTTTCTTTTTCCACTCACGTATATTATTCGACTGATTTTCAGCTACTGCAATTGCAATAGTTGGAGTTCCTGTTACAGCCAATTCATATAGAGTTTGCCCGGCAGCAGTAATTGCAATATCACTGGAAATCATTAGTTCTTTCATTATATCGGCATCGGGAGAAAAATGTAAAAACAGATTGTTATTCTTTAGCTTTTCTATCTTGTCGATACACTTAAACCCGCTTCCAACAACAACGTTTTTAATTACATCGGGATAATTATCATTCATACTCTTTAGTATATCCGGAGTTAAGTTACGAATGTCCTGACCGCCAAATGTGATAAGGATTGATAAAACATCTTTATTAATTTTTCGCGACGTAACATTCCAGAATTCCTTTCTTATCGGAATATATTTTGACCCGAGAAGAAATTCATTATCTGTTTTTTTGTAAGGAAAAATTTCGGAGTTAATTGTACCGTTTAGAATTATTCCTTCAGGATAATCGATCCGTATGTTGTCATCTATAAAAAGTGAATTCCGGGATAGCTTTACAAAGTTGTTGTAATACTCTTTACCTGCTAAATAAGAATCGACAATTATAATATCACTATTATTGATGTGTTTAATGAGCTTGGCAGGATGTGTAAGCCAGTCGAGAATTTCGTAACGGCAATTTATAAGAAGCGATTGTGCATGTTTATCGCCGTTAACATAGATGGTGGGAAAAATATTACGACCGGCAAACGCCTGGTATAATGAGAGGCAACGTGTAATATGACCATGACCAGTGTTTTCAAATCCTTCTGTAATTATAGAGACTTTCATTTTAAGCCGAGAGCATTAATAATTGATCTGGAAATTTTTGTTAGGTCAATTTTGGTTAATGTAGGGTAAATTGGAATAGAAACTTCGCGCTCATAAAATTTTTCTGCTATTGGAAAATCACCCGGTTTGAAACCGAAATTTTTTCTGTAATACGGTTGAAGATGAACAGGTATGTAATGTACCTGGAAAACAACGCCAAGTTCTTTCAAAAGATTGTAGTAGTCCTTCTTGTTTATATTGAGCTCGTCAAATTTTATTTGAAGAGGATATAGGTGATATGCATGTTTAACTTTTTTAGAAACATAAGGGATAATAAATTCATTTCTTTCACCAAAAAAACGATCATAATATTCAGCAATCTCTCTTCTTTTTTTAATAAACTTGTTTAACTTTTTTAATTGACTTATTCCCAGAGCGCATTGAAAATCCGTAATTCTATAGTTAAATCCGACTTCGTGCATCTCATAATACCACGGCCCATCGTTCTTCTCCAATAATGATTCGTCTTTAGTCATTCCATGTGTGCGTAAAATCTTAATGCGCTTATCAACTTCCGGGTTATTTGTAAGTACCGCACCGCCTTCGCCGGTGGTAATATGTTTTACTGGGTGGAAACTTAAATTAACCGCATCTGCATATTTAGCTCCATATTGAATATCGTTCTTATATTCAGCACCAAGAGCGTGACAAAAATCGTTTACCAATTGAAAATCATATTTCTTTTTTAATGTTGAAAGGGCATCCCAATTGCAAGGATGACCTGCAAAGTCAACCGCAACAACAGCTTTAACTTTTTTACCTCTGGACAAATAATATTTTATTTTTTCTTCAAGTTTGTTCGGATCAATTGTGTATGTTCTGTTATCGATATCTGCAAAATCTACGGAAGCACCAACGAATATTGCACAGTTGGCACTTGCAAGAAATGTAATTGGTGAAGTAATTACCACATCATCTTTTTTCCATCCGAGTGCAAGAGCAATTAAGTGAAGTGCAGCGGTTCCATTAGCTGCTACCGAGGCATACTTTGATCCGAAGTAATCGCATAATTCATTTTCAAAATGCTGGGATACAGGTCCCTGTGTAATAAATTGAGAAGGTAAAATCTTTGCAACACTATTTATATCCGAGCTATCTATTGTCTGCTTGCCGTAATAGTATGTTTTCGGTTGTCTGTTATCTGTTTTCT
Organism: Melioribacter sp.; assembly: GCA_018333725.1. Taxonomy (GTDB): domain Bacteria; phylum Bacteroidota; class Ignavibacteria; order Ignavibacteriales; family Melioribacteraceae; genus DSXH01. Next base: position 13,757 of record JAGXSM010000178.1, read on the forward strand.
GTTGTTTCTTTAACGAATTTCTGTATTGAAGTGTTTGTTTAGAGAGTTTTGATTTTTTGTTTTTCATTTTGTTTTTATTGATGAGACTAATGAATTTATTTTTTTTCCTAATAGAGTGTAATTACTTTGCATATTTTCAAATGTGTTGGAATCAATATATTCTAAATCTCTCGCAAGAATTAGATGATATTTGGTTTCTTCAACTGACCCTCTTGCAATTATTAAAAACTGAACCAACTCATTCTTGGAATATCTTCCCATGCCCTCGGCAATGTTTGCCGGAATTGATTGTGCATATCTAATTATCTGTTTTGTAAGAATATAATTTTCACTTTTTGGAAATGATTTGACAATTCTATAAATCTCTAATACAAGAGAATGTGATAATCTCCAAATTTCCAAATCCTCAAATGACTTTATCTTATTCTCAATCAAGCTCCCCCCTCCAAAACATTTATTCGTCAAAATGCTTACAATTATCTGTCAGATCACCAACCACCGATAACCAGCGCACACATCTTCTTCCAATCACTAAGCACCAATAACGTTGTTTTTGATCAAGATTTTCAATTCATCTACGGAAAGGAACCATGGGTTTGTTCCACTATCATACTTAAAACCGAATTTACAAAACTTACCCTCTTTGAAATTACTTGTTGATCTGAATTTTTCAGTGTCCCATAATTTTAATGCGGGGTTATCGCCAAGCTGAACCGAAGGGAGAATTACAAAGTAATTTTCAAATTCAATTGTATTCAATGCATCGGCTTCGGTTATCATTTCCTCGTGAATCTTTTCACCGGGACGAATACCGACAATTTCAACTTTACATTCTGGAGCAACAGCTTTTGCAAGGTCTGTTACTTTAAAAGACGGAATTTTAGGAACAAACAATTCTCCGCCCCACATTCTATCTAAACATGATAATACAAAATCAACACCCTCCTGTAAAGTTATATTAAACCGGGTCATACGTTCATCTGTAATAGGTAGAAGACCGGATTTTTTCTTTTCGATAAAGAAAGGAATTACAGAACCGCGGCTTCCCATTACATTTCCGTAACGTACAACAGAAAACTTTATGTCGCGTGTTCCGCGATAATTATTTGCAGCAATAAATAGTTTATCCGATGTAAGTTTTGTTGCACCGTATAAATTAATTGGCGCAGCAGCTTTATCTGTGCTTAACGCAATTACATTTTTTACACCCGACTCAAAACACGCATCAATTACATTCTGTCCACCTATAATATTTGTCTTAACAGCTTCAAACGGGTTATACTCTGCAGCGGGAACCTGTTTAAGAGCTGCGGCATGTATAACAATATCAACACCTTCTATTGCTCTTACAAGACGTTTTTCATCTCTAACATCCCCGATAAAATAACGCATTAATACTCCGTTCTTTCTATACCTGGAATCGTTCTGCATTTCGAATTGCTTTAATTCGTCGCGACTGTAAATAATTATTTTCTTAGGATTGAATTTTTTAAGGACGGTTTCAACAAACTTTTTGCCGAATGATCCTGTTCCGCCGGTAATTAGAATGGTCTTTCCGTTCATAAATCCTCTTCTTTAACTAATGGCAAATTTATGAAAATTATTATTCTAATTGAGGCTAAAATTTGTAGTAAAGAAAATGAAAAGAGGCGCCAATATTAGCGCCTCTATCTCTGATTAGTTTAAAAACAGCGGTCCGTCGGGTCCGGTCGGTAATCCGATCCACATCCAAACAACAAGCAATAAAGTCCAGAATATTGTAAAGATGATAGTGTAAGGAATCATTGTAGAAATAATTGTTCCTATTCCATACTTCTCATTATATTTTTGAGCGAATGCAACAATAAGTGCAAAGTAACTCATCATTGGTGTAATGAGATTTGTAACCGAGTCTCCGATTCTAAATGCTGCCTGGGTTAAAGCCGGATGATAACCGAGTAACATAAACATCGGAATAAAAACTGGAGCCATTATTGCCCACTTTGCAGAAGCGCTTCCCATAAACATGTTGATAAATGCAGCCAACAATACGAACATTACAATTAAAGGAATTCCTGTTAGACCGATATTCTTTAGGAACTGAGCACCCTCAATAGCAAAGATCAATCCCAGATTACTGTACCTGAAGAAATAAACAAATTGTGCAGCAAAGAAAACAAGAACAATATATGTTGCCATTGTGCCCATCGACTTGATGATATGCTTCATCATGTCTTTATCATTTTTAATTGATTTAACAATTATTCCATAAACAAAACCGGGTACAAGAAAGAAAACAAGAATGCCGGTAATTATTCCATCGAAGAAAGGGGAATGAAGTATCTCGCCGGTTTTAGGATTTCTAAACAATCCGTTTTCAGGAATTATTGTAAATGCAAGGAGCACAATAATTATAAGTAAACTTATACCTGCCCATTTCAATCCTTTTTTTTCAATAGGAGTCATTTCTTCAACAGGAATTTTTTCTGCATTACCTTCATAATTTTTTAAGCGGGGTTCAACAATTTTTTCTGTTACCCATGTACCTAAAACAACAATTAAAAAAGCCGAAGCAAACATGAAATAAAAATTTACTGCTGCATTAACGGTTATGTCAGGATCGATTATTTGGGCTGCCGACTGAGATAAACCGGCAAGAATTGGATCGACAGAACCAATAAGAAAATTAGCGCCGAATCCACCGCTTACACCGCAAAACGCTGCCGCTAATCCCGCCATGGGATGTCTTCCGAGAGCATGAAATATTAAAGCGCCAAGAGGAATTAAAATAACGTATCCGGCTTCGGATGCTAAGTGCGAAATTATTCCGGCAAGAACAATAGAACCGGTAATAAGTTTTTTTGGTGCATTAAGTACAAGCGAACGTATCATCGAAGTAAATAAACCCGATCCTTCTGCAACACCAATTCCAATCATTACAGCAAGCACATAACCGAGAGGCGGAAAGTTTACGAAGTTGTGTGTTACATTTGTGTAAATCCACCTTAATCCGTCACCGTCTACCAGACTTTTAACGGTTATTATTGATCCATCGGCGGGATGAATTACTTCCCATGCAAGTAAATTTCCTAACCAGGATAAGAATACAACAGCCAATGCGAGAATACCGAATAAAGTTGCCGGGTGGGGAAGTTTGTTCCCTACTAATTCAATGTAATCTAAAGATTTGTTAAAAACCCGGGATGCTAAGTTTCTTGAACTCAATAAAACCTCCGTTTGGAATTATGTTTTGCAAAGTTAAAATTTTTGGTCTCAAGAAAAAACAAAAACCGGATGAAACAGATAGCAGAAATACAGCGGTTAGCTTGGTTTTTAATACTGGTTATTGAATTCTGATTCTTTCAAAAGCATCGATATAGCTTTTTGAACTTGCATTGAGAATTTTTGCGCCTATTGATTCTGCATAAGTCCTTAAAACAAAATATCCTTTGAAAGCAAAGTGAAGTTTCCTGAAAACGTCATGAATTAAATACTTTTCTCCTTCAAGTTTATACATCGGCATTTGTACTTTATTGCCGTCGTAGAAATGCTCGTGATTAACTGTAACGGAATTCGATTCGTCAATCTTTATTTCTTCGTGCCAGGAATGATCGGCACCTAAAATAGTAATCGTATTAAATCCAAGATTCAGAGCAAGAAATATTGAAGGAATTAGAACATTATGAGGTCTCGGCATTCCAAAGTTCAGCTTGAAAAGTAAATGTGATATTGATTGAAGTCCTTCAACCGGGGTGTTATTATAGAAAAGAAACCTGATAAAATTATTTTTTGATACTCGTCTTACAAATTCAGAATCCTTTGCCTGGAATGGAATTAAAATTAACATTTCCCATTTAGTATTCTTTGTAAGAGAATCTATAAGACTTTCTTTTTGCTCATTGAAATAACTTGATGTTTTAATAAGCCAGAATTCAGGTGCCGCCAACACATAATATTCGGGTTTTATTTTTTCATATTCCCTGGACAATGCGAAAAAATTTACGCAGAACTTTTTACGCGAGCTTATGAAGGAAGAATTTAGTTCAAGGTCTTTTGTTAAACATGGTCCGTTGGCAAGGATTACGGCTTCTTCGTCTTTTATTTTGTGTATTTTGATTTTTGTATTAAATCGGGAGAGTATGAATACTTTAAATATCGAGAAGAATGAGTCGAATAAACCGCTTAAAAAAATCTGAATCTTATTCATGTTCAATTATACCTTAAAGAAACCGATGAGTGTGAGCCATCTGTTCTTTATAAGATATTCTCCCTTTTTGAAATCAAACTTAATAAAAAAGCCGAGCGCAATAAACAATGCGGCAATTAATTTAATTTTATATTCAGCCACTTTTAAGATGTGCTTAACTACTCCTTCGCCCTTTATGCGATCTCTTTCCCCGGCACCTACTTCATAAGAGATTTTCATGATCGAACTGTAAGTTATTCTTTTATCATCAATATGATGAAGCACCGCAAAACCCGGGTGATATAAAAATTTTTTACTGTGTTTCTTTAACTGGTAAAAAATATATTTGTCCTCACTTCTAAATAATAAGTCAGTATTAAACATTCCTACTTCTATTAATGCTTTCTTTCTAAAAGCCATATTGCAACCATACGGAGATTTTGAACCGGGGTAGCCCCGAATATTATTTCCGAAGTCGGCTTTTGTAACGAGTCCCCACATATATTTTGAAAGCCATTCGGGTTCCTTGCCCGATTCGAAAATCGGAGTAATTTTACCGCCGATAGCATCAACATCAGGATTATTATCAAAGAACTCAACTGCAGTTTTTAGGTAATCAGTAGAGACTTCTGCATCATCATCGATAAAGGAGATCAATTCGGAAGAAGCTTCTTTTATTCCTCTGTTTCTTGCCGAGGACAATCCTTTTTGCATTTCTACAAAGTATTTCACATTAAGTTCTTTGTGGTTATCTATAAAATTTTTACTAATTGATTCTGTGTTGTCGGTAGAATTGTTGTTGATAATAAGAATCTCAAATGCGTTTTTTGAGAGCGATTGCTTGGTAAGTGCCTCGAGTGCTCCCGGTAAAAATTTAGCGCGGTTATAAGTGCAAATTATTACGGATATCTTTGGTGCGCTCATTTGCTTAGTAAACTTTTTATTAATTGTGCTGGACTTTTCATTTTCTTAATACCCGCGATTATAGTCTCCAGTTCAATCTTTTCATAAAATCCGGTTACATATAATAAAAACGGGAATAAAAGAACGGTCATAAATTTTAAAAGTAATTGTAAAGCAAACGTTCCTGTTACTAAAAATTCCTGAACAACAAATAAAACCATTCCTGAAACAATCAGCTTAACGATCTTAATATTTTCATAATCAATTTTATAATATCTGTCTGCAATTAAGTAAGTGACGATGTAAAAAACAGCAAACGAAATTAAAGTAGTGTAAGCCGCAGCAATTGTTCCGTAAACAGGAATAAAGAGAATATTTAATATAATATTCAGCAAGCCCGCTAAAATTGTAATTAGTGCAACAATAAATGTTTTTTCTGCAAAGAGTAATCCGTTGGATGCAACATTCCGCATTGCACTTAAAACGTAAGCAAGAACAATAAATGGAATATAGGTATTAGCCGCTATATAATTTTTATTCCCCAATATTAAAATAATTTCTTCGCTGAATACGGAGATTGCAAGTCCGCCCCAGATAGTAACAAAGCACATATAAGTCATTAGCTTACTTAAATATCTTCTGCTTTCCGGTTTGTTATATTCTTTAAATGCAGAAGGCAACATTGCTTGGTTAAACGGAAGAATTAAAAACATATTTACTATTCCGGCAATTCTATATGCAATAT
>JAGXSM010000179.1 GCA_018333725.1 Melioribacter sp.
AAACCATAAAAACAATTGAAGAATTAGCATCCAGAAAAGAAAATTAATACCAAGAACTGTCATTGTGTGATTATAAATCCAATTAATACTCTCTTCCGAAAGAAACGTTGTTCCTTTAGCACCTTTAACAAAAATAAAATAGGTAATTGACGTAAGTGCAAGTGCACCCCATATTGCGCCATACCTCTTTATAGTCCGTTCGATGTTAAAAGTAAATAACAATCGAGATAAGTATTGAACAATAGCACCGGCTATAAAAGAAACAACAACAGAAAGTAGAATAGCAGAAAAAATTCCCAGAGCCCGTGCAGTGTTAATATAATCTCCCAGCTGCTCAATTCCCTTTCCTGCTTGTCCCAGCTTTACTAAACCCAGCACAACCGATCCGCCTAGTAATGATGATACGAGTGAAACTGTTGTTGAGGTGGGCATTCCGAAAGTATTAAACAAATCGAGAAGCAGAACATCCGTAAACATTACACCAAGAAAAATTACCATTACTTCATTAAGTGTAAATTTAGTAGGATTAAAAAATCCCGACCTGGCAACTTCCATCATACCGCTTGAAAATAATGTTCCAACAACAACACCAAAACTTGCAACAATCAATATTATATGACGGGGCGCTACTTTAGAACCAAGAGACGAATTGAGAAAATTAACTGCATCGTTTGCAACTCCAACAACAAGATCTGATGCGGCAAGAACAAATAAAATGATAACCAGAATAAGATAGGTTTCCAATCAAAAGCTCCAATAAAATTGTATTAATGTTTTTTCAAAATAGCCAGTGTGGAATTTTTCAAAATTACTGCCGACAAATTTAGAAATTATCATAGTCTTTTTATGAGGATTTGTTATAATTCAATGTTAACAAATTGTTAAATCTTTTGGAAATGCTCCAAAAACGCAAAAAAAATTGTTTGAGATTTCAATCAAGATGCTTATTTTGCCCACAATTTTAAAGAGAGCGGATGACTGATAAATCTCCTAAAGATGACCTCGTAAGAAAACTAACACTAACCGCAGCAATAATGATTGTTGCCGGGTCTATGATTGGCTCGGGCATTTTTAGAAAACCTTCTATAATGGCCGAACAACTTGGCTCGCCTGAATTATTAATTTTTGTCTGGATAGCCGCTGGATTAATAACAATGATAGCCGTTCTTGTTAACGCAGAAATTTCAGGAATGATCGATTCAACCGGCGGACAGTACGTTTACTTTAGAAAAATGTATGGTGACTTTACAGCTTATCTTTACGGATGGTCAATACTTTCTGTAATTCAAACCGGTAGTCAGGCTGCAATAGCATACGTCTTTGCAGAGTATTTAGGATACTTTATAAAATACCCGCAGCTGCCACAATCGTGGCAAGAGTTTTCAATCTTTATGCCTCTTGTAGGAAAGATTTATCCTTTTGTCGATATCGGAACAAAAGCAGTTGCAATTTTATGTACCGCTTTTCTAACTGTTGTAAATTATCTCGGAGTTTTTTTCGGCGGTATCGTTCAAACAATTGTTACATATATAAAAATAATAACCATCCTTTTAATTACATTTTTAATTCTGCTTTTAGGTAATGGAAGTCTATCTAATGTTTACACCGGATTCGCAATTCCGGAATCGGTTTCAAAAAATTTATTCAGCTTGATCGGATTAGCATTTGCCGGGGCTTTCTGGGCTTACGATGCATGGAATAATATTACATTTGTTTCCGGAGAAGTTAAAGATGCCAAGAGAAATGTTCCGCGCGGACTAATTTACGGAACATTGATAGTGATGGCTGTTTATGTTTTGATCAACATTGCATATTTATACGTATTACCGATAGATGAAATGGCTAAGTCGCCTCTTGTTGCTGCAAGTGCTGCAGAAAAAATATTCGGCTCGAACGGTGGAATGATAATCTCCATTGCAGTAATTATCTCAACCTTTGGTGCGTTGAACGGCAGTATCTTAGCAACTGCACGCGTTCCGTTTGCAATGGCAAGAGCAAAATTATTTTTCCATAGTTTAGGCAAGGTTCATCCCAAATATCATACACCGCATGTATCGCTTGTAGTTCAGGGTATTTGGTCTTGCGTGCTTGTTATGTCCGGCTCATTCGACACAATTACAGATTACGTGATATTTGCTTCGTGGCTTTTCTACATGCTGGGTGCTTTTGGAGTATTTATTTTACGCCGGAAAATGAAGGACGAAGAAAGAACATACAAAGTATGGGGTTATCCCTACACACCGGCTATCTTTGTAATATTTGCATTCTTCTTCCTGGTCAATACAATTATTTCGGATACAAGCAATGCAATGATGGGATTCATTTTAATCGGTGCCGGTTTACCGATGTATCTTTTCTGGAAATATCACGATAGATTCAAAAAGAACTAAACATTGAATTCTTTTCTATACCTCGCAATTGAATCCTTGATAACTTTGTAAGCTTCTTTCTTACCAAAAAACTTATTTACAATAACATGTTTGTGTTCAAGTTTCTTATAATCTTCAAAGAACCTTTTAAGCTGAATTGTAGTGTGGGGCGGAAGATGTTTAAGATCGTCTATGTAGTTTAAGGAGATATCATTTTTAGCTATTGATATAATTTTATCGTCCTCTTCATCATCATCAACCATTCTCATTAACCCTATTACTTTCGATTCAATAATACATAGCGGATCAACTTCAGCTGAACACAAGACAAGAATATCGAGCGGATCTTCATCGTCGCAGAATGTTTGAGGAATAAATCCATAGTTAGCCGGGTAGTGAACTGCTGAATAAAGAACACGATCTAATTTCAACAGACCACTTTCTTTATGTAATTCGTATTTGGATTTTGAACCGAATGGAATTTCGATTATAGCATTTACAACTTCGGGTGCATTTTCTCCATAATAAACGTGATGCCATGGATTAAATCTCTGCGGAACTACTTTTTTCGTTTTCATTCTCTATTCCCTATAAATAATTTAATTGATATTATTTCTTTAACATCGCCTCTCTAATTTTTCTATAAGGAACATTTTCGTTCCACTGAGGAAATGTAGTTCCATCAATTAAATGTTTGCTAACATTATAAATAAACTGTAGCTGTTCCATCATTCCTTCAAAATTCCAGCTCGTCGGATCGTAATTATCGGTTACTTTATGATAGTTCTCTCTTACCCATTTATCGGATGCTTTCTGCATATAATCTTTCGGTTGAGTTATGTGTTCGTTACCGGCACTTACATAAACTGCCGGCACACCAACTTTGGCAAAATTAAAATGGTCCGACCTGAAATAAGAACCGGCTTCAGGATTCATTTCCGGCATTAAGGTTTTACCCATTTCATCAGCTTCTTCTTTAATGTAATTATCAAGTTCCGATAAACCGAGACCAATAACAGAAAAGTTTTTTGTAGGGCCAAAAATATTCAAACCATCAAGGTTGATTGCAGCAACAGTTTTTTCAATTGGGACTAACGGATGATTAACATAAAAATTAGAGCCGAGTAAACCGAACTCTTCCATTGTAATTGCGAAAAACACGGTTGAGCGTTTTGGTTTTTCAGGAAGGTCTTTAATTGCTTGTGCAATTGTAAGAATTCCGGCAACCCCGGTAGCATTATCAACCGCGCCGTTAAAAATTTTGTCTTCGGTGGTTAATGTTGAATCGTAACCAAAATGATCCCAGTGTGCCATATAGAAAACATACTCATCCGGACGCTCAGAGCCGGGGATATATCCAAGAACATTATTGGTTGTTAAAAATGTAAGCTTGTTTTTCATCATAAGAGATGTGGTTAATCCCAACGGTCTGGATTTAAATCCTTTCTTTGCTGCAATTTTTAATTCGTCGTCTAAATTTAAACCGGCAAGCGAAAATATTTCTCTTGCTTTCTTGAGAGTAACCCATCCTTCAAACTTGCATGCGCTGCCGTTTTTCTTACCATCATCAACAACTAATTGAGAACCCATTCTTCCGTTTTGAACAACTCCCCACGGATAACTTGCGGCACCGTCTTCGTGAATTATTAATATTCCCGCGGCACCTTGACGTGCTGCTTCTTCGTACTTGTAAGTCCATCTGCCGTAGTAAGTCATCTTTCTACCTGTAAAAAGATCGGCATCATTGGTTGCAAAACCGGGATCATTAACCATGACTATTACAATTTTGTTTTTTACGTCTATTCCCTCATAATCGTTCCAATTATATTCAGGTGCAACAATTCCATAACCCGCAAAAACAATATCGTTGTTCAGCACTTCTATCCTCTCTTCAATTCTTTTTGTTACTGCAACAAAATCATTACCATGATTTAGAACTACATTGCCGTTCTTACCTTTAATTACAAGTTGCTTTGGATAGTCTGGCGAAATTTCAACAATTGGTAATGGCTGCAAATAGCTATCTCCGTTTAACGGAAGTAATCCGAGTTTCTTATACTCATCTACCAGATATGAGATTGTAACCTCTTCCCCCTTAGTAGTCGGTTTTCTTCCTAAAAATTTATCCGATGAAATTTCTTCTATATGCTTAATTAATACTTGCTGATCGAGCTGACTTTCTGATGATGATTTTTTAGAACATCCGGAAAAGACCAACAATAAAAACAGTGCCGATAAAAGAAAAGGTTTAGACCGCATATTTTCCCCTTTTTGAATTACAAAATTATTTCATTATGCCGATTGGTATTTATTTTTGATAACTTTATTTTCACAACATCCATTAGGATTTTTGTGTGCCTAATTTCATAAAAGTAAAAATGAGAGTAAAATGAAAAATTTGGTTTTATTATTATTTATTACAATCCCCCTATTTGCACAATTTGGTTCACAGGATTCCGGTGGTAAACTTTTACCCGAACAATCGTGCTACGATGTAACACATTACGATTTAAACCTGCAAATTGACCCGTCAACAAAGTCGATCGGGGGAAACGTAACAATTTCCGCAACATCATTAAGAAGTTTTAAACAGATGATAGTTGACTTAGACACAACCTTTACAATTGATAACATTGAACTGATAGCACCGGGTTCAAATTCCATTTCATTTAATCATAATAATGGTAAAATATTTATTGAATTTAATAGCGAGATCGCAACAAACGAGAAAATAGTTCTTGCAATAACTTATAACGGGCAACCGCGTATCGCAAAAAATCCGCCGTGGGATGATGGATTCCTCTGGCGCAAAACAAAAGATGATATCGACTGGATTACATTAACATGCCAGGGCGGCGGCGCAGATATATGGATTCCGTGTAAAGATCATCCGGGTGATGAACCCGATTCTGTTTCATTACACATAACAGCTCCTAAAGACCTTGTTTGCATTGGCAGCGGAAGATTTATTTCTTCTGTTAACAATACCGATGGCACTAAAACATGGAATTGGTTTGTTTCTACTCCAATCAACAATTACAATATTATGTTTTATCTCGGTCCATATAAACCGATTGAATACGACTACACAAGTATTACCGGTGAAAAAATTCCTTTCACAGTTTGGGTTCTACCAGAAAATTACGAGAAAGCAAAAATACATTCTGTTCAGTTCTTGCAACACATGAAAGTAAACGAAGAATTGTGCGGACCATATCCGTTCCGTGCCGATAAATATGCAGTTGTTGAAACTCCTCATCTCGGGATGGAACATCAAACAGCGATTGCATACGGATTTGGATGGAAAGATGATCCCAACTTTCCTATCGACTGGCTGCATCACCATGAGTTTTCGCATGAGTGGTTTGGAAATCTTGTAACGGTAAAAGACTGGAGCGATTTCTGGATTCATGAAGGAATTGGACTTTACTTACAACCCCTCTACCTGGAGAAAGTGTACGGTAAAAAAGAATATATCGGTTACTTAAGAAAGTATAAGAGAATTCAAAATAAAAAACCGGTGGCTCCGCGCGCCGAACTTACAAGCAGTGAAGCTTATACCGGTGATATCTATAACAAAGGTGCGTGGATTGTTCATACATTAAGATATTATGTGGGCGACGATGCATTCTTTAAGATACTTAGAAGATGGGCTTATCCAACTGAAGAGATGGAACAAATAACTGACGGAAGACAATGCAGAAATGCCGATACAGATGAGATAATGAAAATTGCAGAAAAGTTTTCGGGCAAAAAATTGGACTGGTTTTTCGAGGTCTATCTAAGGAATGCACCTCTTCCTAAACTTCATTATAAAGTTGAGGGAAATAAACTCTCTCTCTGGTGGGGAACAGTTAACAATCTTCTTTTCTATTTACCGGTTGATGTAAAATACGGCGATAAAATTACACGTGTTGAAATGAATAATGGAAAAGGAGAGATTACAATTGATAGTAATCAGGATTTTAAAATAGATCCTGAGGAATGGATTCTGATGGAATTAGCCCCGCAGTAATTTCGTGGCAATTTTTAAAGGAATCTTATTGCAATTAAAACAACGGAAAGAAAAAATATGAACGAAACAATTATCCTGTTAATTATAGGGTTAACCGGCGGACTTGCAAGCGGAGTTCTCGGAATCGGCGGCGGAATTGTAATAATTCCAATGCTTGTGGGATTTCTTGGTTATACACAAAAAGATGCACAGGGCACATCACTTGGATTGCTTCTGTTGCCAATTGGAATTCTGGCAGTAATGAATTATTATAAAGCGGGACACATCCATTTGAAAGCTGTTGCAATAATGGTAATTACGTTTGTAATCGGGAGCTATATTTCTTCGTTGTATGCTATTAATTTACCCGAAGGAACGCTTAAGAAAATTTTTGCTGTCTTTCTTTTTCTATATGCTCTAAAACTTTTTTTCGGAAAATAATTTAAGTGGGGTAATAATTTTTTCTAAACAGATATCGAGAACCTTTGCAATTTTTCTTGCTCTGCTTGTTACATTTTTATGGTCCACATCATTTGTGATTATTAAACTCGGTCTTAAAGAAATACCTCCTTTAACTTTTGCCGGATTGAGATACTTTATTGCATTCATTATTCTTCTTCCATTCATCTTCCGTAAAGAAAAACTAGAAGAGATAAAAAGTTTAGACAAGAAAACATGGCAAAAATTAATTCTGCTTGGAATAATTTTTTATACTGCAACACAGGGAACTCAATTTATCGGACTGTCTCTGCTTCCTTCCGTTACAGTTAGTCTATGGCTTAACTTCACTCCCATTATAGTAGCACTACTTGGTATTTTTCTTATTTCCGAAATCCCGACCAAGCAACAATGGTTTGGAACACTATTATTTATTGCCGGAATACTTGTTTACTTTTTTCCTGTCTCTCTTTCAAGCAATCAAACACTTGGATTAATTGTAATGACAATTGGTGTATTAGCCAATTCCGGCTCAGCAATTCTTGGAAGGGATATAAACAGAAGTGGAAAACATCATCCACTTGTAGTTACGGTAATAAGCATGGGGGTTGGTGCGATTCTACTGCTAATTACCGGAATTATTGTTCAGGGGTTACCCGCTATTAACTTTATTACTATTCTGTATTTGCTCTGGCTGGCATTAATAAATACAGCTTTAGCATTTACACTCTGGAATATTTCGCAACGCTCTTTAACCGCAATGGAATCAAGCATAATCAACGGAACAATGCTAATTCAAATTGCTCTGCTTGCGTGGATATTTTTAGGTGAATCAATTTCACTAAAAGAAATTCTTGGGATGGTAATAGCAGCTATTGGGGCTCTCTTCGTTCAATTAAAACGAACTTCTTAACCGGAATTTTAATCAGTTTATTGATTCCTCACATGTGAATCCTTTAGTGCCGGATTACATCTAACATTTCAAAAAAAATAAACACAGGAGAAAAAATGTTAAGAACAAATCTAACCCATGTTTTATCCGAACAGGAACACGCAAAACTTTTACAGGAAAATGAAAATGTAATGATCTGCTGCGGTAGAATGGGACCTATGTGTATTCCCGTTTATGAATCGATGGAAGAACTTGAAGGGGAATATAAGAATATAAAATTCGCAGATATGGAGTTTGATACTCCGGATGCAAAAGTTATCAGAAATCTTCCAGAATGCAGAAGCTTCCAGGGATTACCGTTTGTTGTTTATTATAAGAACGGAAAAGTCGTTAAAGCTACAAGCTCCATTCAATCAAAAGAACAGATAACTGAGATTCTGGATGAACATTTCGGTAATAACTAATTTTTAAACTGTAAGAGAAATAATACGATGCAGAATCATTATGATGTAATAGTAATTGGAGGCGGAGCTGCCGGTTTAACCGCCGGAATATATTTATCCCGCGCAAAGGTCAATACACTTATTCTTAATGAAGGTGCTGTTGGCGGGCAAATGGTGTTGACGCATGAGATCGCAAATTATCCGGGTATCGAGTCGATTAGCGGATATGAACTTGCAAGGAATATGAAATCTCAAGCTCAAAAGTTCGGATGCACTATTAAAAGCAATCTTAAGATTACAGAACTCGATCTGAACAGCGAAACAAAAAAAGTTACAGTGAACAACAAAGATGTTTACACCGCCCATGCTGTTATAATTGCAACCGGCGGTAAGTCAAGAACTATTGGCGCTCCGGGCGAAGATGAATTTAAAGGAAAAGGAATTTCATACTGTGCAACTTGCGACGGCGACTTTTTTCAGGATAAAGAAATAATTGTTGTTGGCGGAGGGAATTCGGCTTTAGAAGAAGCTGTATCACTTACTAAATATGCATCTAAGGTAACAATTGTTCACCAGTTCGATCACTTCCAGGCATTCGAACATTATGTAGAAGAGGCAAAGAAAAATCCCAAAATCAATTTTATTATGGAATCGAAAATAATTGAGTTTACAGGCGATGAAAAACTTACCGGCGTAAAAATACAACATCAGCAGACTAAGGAAATTACCGCGATGGATATTGATGGCGTATTCATATTCATCGGATATGTGCCTAATACGGAAAAGCTGGAAGGAATAGTTGAACTAAACGACTGGAAAGAAATTCTTGTTGATAAAAATTTAGCAACCAATATACCCGGTGTTTTTGCAGCCGGAGACTCAATAGCAAAAAGATACCGCCAGGTAACAACTGCAGTTGCAGATGGAACCATAGCTGCTCTTAGTGCAGCTGAGTTTGTAAATAATATTAAAAAGGAATTGCTGTTAGCACAAGCCAACTAATTTTTCTATTTGCATTTATTAAAGCATCTCATTTAGTTTTGTTACAAAGGAGATGCTTTTTTTATGAACTTTAGTGTTACTGCAATTGGTGAAATTCTTTATGATATCTACCCCGACAAGAAGAGATTGGGCGGTGCACCATTCAATTTTATTTATCACGTCTGGAAATTATTAGGTAACACAAATTTTATTTCGAGTGTTGGCCATGATGAATATGGAAAGGAGTTGATCGGCCATTTAACCGGAATAGGATTTCCAACTGAATATATTACAATAGATAAAAATCACCCGACCGGAACTGTTTTAGTAACACTTGATGAAAATAAATCTCCACATTTTACAATGAGCGGACTTAATTGTTTTGATTATTTTGTGCTCGATACAAAATCATTAAAACTGATTGAAAAGAAAACCGACTTGCTCTACTTCGGGACATTTGGACAAAGGAACGCAATAGCCCGTAAAACGATACAATCTACTTTCGGAAAGAAAATAAAATATTTCTGCGATTTAAATTTGCGGCACGAATTCTTTTCTAAAGAGATGATTGAAGAATCTCTGCGCACTTCCAATGTTGTAAAAATTAATGAAAGTGAATTGGCTTCATTAAGCTCATATTTCAATTTACCCAGAGAAACATATTCTGCGGTAATCCGGCTAATGGAAATATTCGAAATTGATTTACTCGCCGTTACATTAGGTAAAGATGGCGCTATCATTTCAGATGGAAAATGTATTGATCAATATAAAACAGAACCCTCAGAAGTTGTAGATACACTCGGTGCCGGAGATGCTTACTCAGCTATACTTTGTATCGGCTATTTATTCAGCATGGAAATAAAAAAAACAAATGGTGTTGCCAATCAATTTGCTCTTGATATTTGCATGACACCCGGAGCTTTGGCAAGTGATGAGATTTACGAAAAGTATAGAAAAATATTATTCGCAAAAGATTAACAGAATTATTTTTTCCCGGTTTTCTCGGGTGGTTTCGCCGGGGTTAAGTCGACCTCAATAATTTCCGGTAAAAGATTATACATTGCCCCGGTGAACATATCTGTAAGCATACCGGGGATAAATCCATTGAGTGCGTTTGCCCAGAACCAGAAAGAAATTTTACGCGTAATTTGTGTTTCGTATGCTTCATGTCCTTCCAGTTCCAGTTTTATTGTATGGTTGCTACCTCTATCAATATTTATTACTTGCGGAGTTGTTCCGAATTTTTTTCCATCAACAGTTATCCTTGCATTTGCCGGATTTGTTTTTATTTCTACGTCCTGTGTCGTTGTATTAAGAACTGTTGAGCATGCAGTAGCAAGAATAATAAGACACAAAATGAATATGAAATTGAATATAAATCGCATTTAAAAAACCTTTTTGATTTATTATCGGAAAAAGAACGATAAAATTTAAGTCTTCTTCAAAAATTCCGTTTTATCCACGAAAAAGAGGGCATTTAATAATTTTCCTTTCTAAATTTGAATCCGAAAATCATAAATTTATACCTGGTGATTAAAATAACAACACAGGAAAAACTGACCGAACTTGCACAATTTGTTATTGCCGGTAAACATCTGGATGCTCAGAAAATTACACAGGAATTAATTGATGATAAATGCGACCCTCAAACAATTTTGAATGATGGTTTGATGAAAGGAATGGAAGTCGTCGGTCAACGGTTCAGGGATAATCAAATGTATGTTCCGCAGGTTCTTGTTTCTGCACGCGCTATGAAAACCTCTATGAAAGTTATTGAACCGCTTATGCTTTCAGGTGCGGTTAAATCCAAAGGGAAAATTTTGATCGGAACCGTAAAGGGTGATGTTCATGATATTGGAAAAAATATTGTTGCAACTATGATGCAAGGTGCCGGCTACGAAGTTATTGATATCGGTACCGGATGTGATGTAAATAAATTCTATCAGGAATACGAAACACATAAACCGCATTTAATTGGTATGTCTGCCTTGCTTACTACAACTATGGTAAACATGAAACCGGTTATCGATCACTTTAAAGAGAAAAGTATTAACGTTCCTTTTATTGTTGGAGGAGCACCGTTAAATCAAAAATTTGCCCATGAAATTGGTGCTAATGGTTACGGTAGAGATGCTTATGATACTGTAAAAATAGCCGATCAATTGCTTGCTTAAGAACCAATAAACATTTCCCACCACGCGGAAAGATCTTTTGAATAATTTCCGCGGAGAAGAAGCATGTGATTACCAAGCGGCTCACTTAAAATATCCGATACTTTATAACTTCCATGCAGTTTAATCAGTGCTTGAGTTCTGCAAAGATTTTCTTCTGCGCCCGATTGAACAATTTCTGCATTCGATATCCATAACCTGTCAAGATTGCTTCCACCAAGTCTGAACAAAGTAGCCTTGCCCTTGGATAACTCCCCTTCAATTCCAACTCCAAGTCCCGATTCAAAATGAGATCGGAGTTTGTAGTTGTCAACCATTCCGATAGGAACTGTGCAGTGTGCAAGCCATAATGAATTATTCTGCTCATCAATTCTTGCCGGGTTAGCCATCCATGGTATCTGATCGGTTAAGTAACTTGCCCATATCATTCCCAGTGTAGAGACTATATCTCCTTCGCAACCGGCAACCACTCCAAAGTCGTTAAGTTTGGATAACGCAAAACAACCGGTTGTCTTCAAGTCGGTTACAAGATCGAAACACCGGATTGAAAGACTATCAATTTTATATTGGTCAACAAGTTTTTTTAATGCCGCATAAACTTTTACAACATTCCTCAATTCTTTTTTCGATGGCTCTTTAATGTTTGCCGCTTTATTTACAAATGAAAAATGTTCGTCTTCTATTTCCGCATCGGTTATCTGCTGAATTGAATTTTTCAGTTCATCAATATGAATATTTACTATTTCGGCGCCCCAAACTTTTTTAACGGTCGCATAATCAGCCGTACTCGCAATAAGCCAATCGGACGGCTCGCCTATCAAACCGATTCTGGTATTTCTAAGTTTATGGTAAACTCCAAAATATTTTAAGGTCTTCTCAATATTTTTCCAGCATTCCTTATTAGAATTTTCATCCAGGTAAATTATTTTTCCCTTAATCCCCTCTTGCTGAAGACGTGCTAATATTTCGAGTGATGCCGGAAGAGAGTTGTTGCCGGGATGTGCAAGAAGTGTAACCGGCTCGCTGTTAAAATATTCTTTGCGTTCATTTATTAGTTTATATGCACGCTGTTCGGTTCCGCCGGTTAATACAAGATAGAGAATGGGAATATCTCTGCCAACCCAGCTATCATCAACCGGATAAACTTCGTGTTGTGCTAAACTTATCTGTAAATCTTTTGCGATTTCTTCAGGAGAAACAGTAGTAATTGAACTGGCGACAGGTATAAAGCCGTATTTAATTTTTTCCTCTTCCATAAATACTCCAAATATTAAATCATTGGGAGAGAGCCCTTTTTTGCAATTACCAATGAGGCGCGATCATCCTTTGTGGTTAACAAAACATCAAATCTTGGATCGGATTTCCAGATTTTCAAATCAACACCAAAAAAACTTTTCTCTTCAAACTTTTTACCCAATTTATTCTGCGCAAGTGCTTTAATTTGTTCAAAAACTTTTTTTGCATCAGTTTCATTCCTCTTACCATTAGTGATTGATTTGATTGTCATTTCATTTTTGGTATTAAAGGAAAATGATATTCTTAATGAATTCGGTTCAAGCCAGTCGTAATAGCTTAGTGAAGAACCTCTTTCGCTGGATTTTTCTTCCCAGGTAATATTCTGGTAGAGATTTTTTATCTCCTGTGATGAGGAACTGAATTCGATCGTCATGATTTTATCAATATCGAACTGTGCATTTATGTTGATGCAACAAACAAAAGTCAATAATAACAAGGTTTTCAAAGCCGTCATAATATTCTTCCCGCAATGTTTGATTGATGAATAAGCCGATGCAAAATAATTTTGTTTGATGATATTTCAAAATCATTTCATATTCTTATAGCACTAATATCTTAACCATTTTACTACGCTTCTCAGTAATAAATATTCTCCTTGGTGTTGTTTTCAATATCCCATTTAAGTGGATTTTGTTCGATGTATTTTCTTATCTGATATAATTCATTTTCATTTCTAATTATATGATCATAAAAACGAGGCTGCCAGGAAAATTCCTTAGAGTTATTTTTGTTTGCCCATCGTTTAACCGAACCTTATATTGATTAATAATTACAGATAATGAATTTTTAATAGGTTTACTGAATTTAGATATGTTATCATAATGTAAAGACTCGCCGCAGCGAGTCTCTACGGCTTTTAATATAATAATTCCATGAATATGATTGGGCATAATTACATAATAATCAAGATCAATGTTGTCTCTCAATGTTTTTGTTTTTATCCATTCTTGTTCGGCAATTTTCCCAAGTTCATTACTTTTCATCTTTCCATTTCTGATTTGGCCAAAATAATTTATATGATTCCTTGTATTTATTGTTACATAATACCACCATGGTGTTGAATAATCCCAATTTTTCAATCTCGCCGATTCAATTCGAAATAAATTTTTATACTTAGTCATATACGGTTAAATGATCATGTTCAATTCATATTCTCATAACTACTAATATCTTCACCATTTTTACCATGCAACTCAAAAACAATTATTTCGTTTTCCCCCTTTTTCAGCCACGGTGCCGGACAATATAACCGCTGCTGCGGACCAACATTCCAGAATCTTCCAAGATTATGCCCGTTTACCCAGACAACCCCTTTCTGCCATTTACCCATATCAAAAAATGTATCGCCGGTTTTATTGAGCTTGAAAAAGCCCTTAAAAAATTTCGGCGCGCTTACAGTATCATTATCATTGTAATTTATTTTTGAAAGATATCCATCATCCATCGGGAATGTAAAGACTTCCCATTTCATTAATGTAACACCGCCTAATGTAACACGGTCGGTTATTCCTTTTCTATCAATCAATTGCTGACCGAAATTAATGCGTCCCATTCCCTCAATAAGAATTTCAAGAACAGGGTTATCAACTTCTGTTTTGGGAAGAACAATTGAATTTTCTTTTTTTGTTCTATCAATCGTTCCAATAAATTTTCCGTCAACGTAAACGAGTCCGTAATCATTCAGATCTGTTACTTTTAATGTTCCGCTATTGGGACCAATCAATTTTGTTCTGTACAAAATAAATCCCAAATTCTGATCGAACGCTTCCATCGGTTTTGGTTGAACAGACTTAATGGCTTCCGGAAGATTTGAAAATAAGTTTGCTGATTGGGTTAATTTAATTGACGGTATCTCAATAAACTTTATTTCATCCGGCACATCAATCAGCTTTGTTCCTTCGGGTTGATACCTCGAGAGCATCTCTCGTATATCCCAATACTTTTGAGTCGGTCTTCCGGCTTCATCAAGAGGTGAATCGTAATCGTAGCTTGTTACATCGGGTTCGTACTTATCGCTATAGTTTGCACCGGCATAAAAACCAAAATTGGTTCCGCCATGGAACATGTATAGGTTGAAAGATTTATTGTTCTCAAGCATCCATTGTAATTCTTTTTTCTGACGATCCCGGTCGGCGCTTCCCCATTTTTCATCGCGCCAATGAGTAAACCAGCCGCACCAGAATTCACCGCACATATGCGGAATATTACTCCTGAA